>NZ_JAMYUA010000014.1:0-143587 GCF_040322715.1 Mesorhizobium sp. M0106
ACGGACGGCTCCCTTGTTTGAGATCTCAACGAACTCATTCTGGCACATCCGATGCCGTCGGGCGCCGTCCACCCCATCATGCCGTTGCCATGGCTGTGGAGCGCAGCGAACCAAAAGGCCCTCATGTGATTTGACGCTGCCGCGCGCTGACCTACCCTCTAATGCCGGAACCGGGGAGACGAGCGATGCAGTCACCTTTCAACCGGAGCGTCATGCTGGCAGCGGCGGTGATGCTTGCCGCCGCCACCGCAGCCTATGCCCATCACGGCTGGTCGTGGACGCAGGACGGATTTTTCGAACTCAAGGGCAAGATCACGGCCATCTATATCGGCAACCCGCACGCCACGCTGGATGTCGACGCGAAGGGAGAGGCCTGGCGGGTGGAGATGGCGACGCCGTCCCGCACGATCGCCGCCGGCTTCACCGAGGAGGTTGCCAAGGTTGGCGACGAGGTGACCGCGATCGGTCATCGCTCGCGCGATGAGAGCGAAAAGCGCATGAAGGCAGTCCGCATCATCGTCGGCGGCAAGACCTATGACGTCTATCCCGACCGCGTGCCGCCGGCCTGAATGGACGGGTTTTTCGCCGGCATCGAGCAACTCGCTTTGGTGCGGGGACTGAAGGCTTCCTTCGTCGCCTACCCAATCGTCAACGCGCTCCACATCATGGCGATCGGCGTGCTGCTGACCAGCGTCTGGCTCATGGACCTCAGGATCCTGGGCGCCTTCCGCTCGCTGCCGCAGGCGGCGTTCGTGGCGCTGCTGCGCCGTACCGCATTTGCCGCGTTCGGCGGTGCGCTGGTCACGGGCTCGCTGCTGTTTTCAGTCAGGGCGAGCGCGTATGCGGCGATGCCGATCTTCCTCGCCAAGATGACGCTCATCCTGCTTGCCGGCGCCAACTTCCTTGTCTTCGTGCGCCGCGCAAAAGGCGGTCAGGAACCGGCCGGCGGGGCCGTCACGATCCTGGCTGTGCTTTCGCTGGTGCTGTGGACGTCCGTGTTGTTTGCGGGGCGGTTTATTGGTTTTCTTTGAGTCGGCACGTTGACCTCGGATTTCCTGTTGAGCAGCAGTTGCTGGGCCAACGCGAGCATTCGTGTAGCATTGACCTTGCTAATCTCTTCTGCACGCTGCTAGTTTGATTTCTGCGGGCTATTCCAGTCGACAAATCTGAGGGGGGAAAATGGCTGAGTCGGTAGTACTTGATGCTATGATCAAGCGAGATGATTTCGCTATCACAAACACGGCGCCGTCCTCGGGAGAGCCGATAAAGACTCTCTCAATTGAAACACTGAGTTCTAGTGGGATGCTGGTTCCGCTGCTTAGGAAGCCAGATTTTCAACGTGAGACCAATCATTGGTCGCCGATTCAAGTTGTATCATTTCTAGAAAGTTTTTTTGGACAACGAGCTCATACCCTCAATAATATTGTGGAGATCTACCCAGTTCGTTTTTGTTATTGATGGCGGGCATCGACTAAGTGCCCTTAGAGCGTGGATCGACGATGATTACGGCGATGGACCAAATTCTATTGGGTATTATTCGAATGAAATTAACAGTGCGCAACGCAGAATTGCGAAAAAAGCAAGGGATATGGTGGAGTTGAAGATCGGTAAATATTCATTACTACGAGACGCTTTGATCAAACCTGAAAATCATCCCGAGCAGCGCGTTGTTCGTGCGAGGAATATGGCGACCAGATCACTCTCTCTGCAATGGGTAGAGGGTGATGCAGACAAGGCTGAAACTTCATTTTTCAAAATAAATACGCAAGGAACTCCCTTGGACGATGCGGAGGAAACGCTACTCCGAAATCGCAATCGTTCGATCGCAATCGCCGCTCGCTCAATTATTCGAGCGGCCACTGGTCATAAATACTGGTCAAAATTCTTAGACGATAATCGAGCTAAGATCGAAACGTCGGCTAAGAAATTGCACTCTCTGTTCTTCAATCCAGAAGTAAATCAGCCTATAAAGACCTTAGATTTACCTCTTGGCGGCACAAGATCGCCGATACAATCTTTAGACATGCTTATGAATCTGATTTCGCTAACGAACGCAGATCAGGGCACAATTCGGCGACCGCTTGGTGAATTTCCTGAAGACCCAGATGGAAGTGAGACCGTCAAGGTTTTGGAGACATGCAGCAGGATAGCTGCGAGATTAACGGGTACCGGGCCTAGCAGCCTAGGACTTCATCCCGCTGTGTATTTTTATACGGAGCGCGGGCGACATCTTCCGGACCTGCTCCTTGGTTTTCTGCTTTTGTGCAGGAACAAGCTCCAGAGTAATGATCCCACGTTCTTTCGGAAATTTACCGAGAATCGCAAGAAGATTGAAGATTTTCTAATTGAAAATAAAGCGAGAATTACGCAAGCGTTGCAGATAGTGAGAAGTAAAAATCGCGTTGAGAAAGTATCTGATCTATTCAATTACCTCATACAATCCTACGACGAAGGGAAAAATCCGACAGACAATGAAATTATTGCTGTCATCGCGCCAAATTCAGTTTCGAAGATTTTGTCCATAACCCAAGGAGCCGATGGAGAGCGATTTTCCGATGATGCAAAGAGCGCAATATTCATTCGGCAAGCCCTGAAAAACGCCATGAAGTGCCCAATTTGCCATGGCTATCTAGATCCAGCGAAATCAAGTTCGTATGATCACGTGGTACGAGTGCAAGATGGTGGCAAGGGGGGTGAT
Source organism: Mesorhizobium sp. M0106 (assembly GCF_040322715.1). Lineage (NCBI taxonomy): Bacteria > Pseudomonadati > Pseudomonadota > Alphaproteobacteria > Hyphomicrobiales > Phyllobacteriaceae > Mesorhizobium > Mesorhizobium sp. M0106. Next base: position 2,699 of record NZ_JAMYUA010000014.1, read on the forward strand.
CTAAATGGTCAGATAACCCATCCTTACTGTAATACAGCTATGAAAAATTGATGTAGTTGATCAGCTGCCAACGTCAGTTCTCTCGGCTAGACGCCTCTCTACGAGAGTTATCGGTCGCTGCCATTGGTTCGCTTTTCGGTAAGGCCAAATCACAACTGATGGATGAGGCAGCGATGGACATAACGAGAGATCAACGCGATGCATGGTCGAGGCGGGCTGAAAATCGTGAATGGGAAGCAATTATTGCTCCTCAGTACAAGGCACCTAATGGCTTTGTGAACCTCGAGGCGCTTCATGAGATTGCGCGGCTCAATGGACTGATGGATACAGGTTCCAAATACGACCAATTGAATGCTGGGCAGATTGCAATGAATGTTAGAAACCGGCTTCGAGTCCTGTGGAAGCAAGGGATATTAAAAGTACCACGTTAGAAGGTACCGTCAGTTATGTGACTTTCTCCAGAAGATGGGTGGAACTGCCCCTCATCCGCTTGCCGGCACCTTCCCGTTGCACGGGGAGAAGAGATCTAATCGCCTAGGCAAAATACTCCTGCAGCGGCCGTACTTCCAAACTCCCCGCCTTCAACGCAGCAATCGCCTCGGCCACCGCAGCCGCCCCCGATAGCGTCGTGTAATACGGCACTTTCTGCATCAGCGTCGCTCTGCGCAGCGACTTCGAGTCCGACACCGCCTTCTGGCCGTCCGTGGTGTTGAAGACGATCTGCACCTGGCGGTTGCGGATGGCGTCCTCGATGTGCGGGCGGCCTTCCAGCACCTTGTTTATCTTCTCGGCGACGACGCCGTTTTCGGCGAGGAAGCGCTGCGTGCCTGAGGTTGCCAGAACCTTGAAGCCTTGGCCGGCGAGGCGCTTGACCGCCGGCAATATGCCTTTCTTGTCCTCGTCGCGCACCGAGACGAACAGCGTGCCCGCGCGGGGGAGATCGACACCCGCCCCGAGCTGGCTCTTGGCGAAGGCGAGCGCGAAGTCGCGGTCGAGGCCCATGACCTCGCCGGTCGAGCGCATTTCCGGGCCGAGCAGGATGTCGACGCCGGGGAAGCGGGCGAAGGGGAATACCGCTTCCTTGACCGCGATGTGGCCGGGATTGCGCGGGTCGGGCATGGCGCCGTAATGGGCGAAGGCGTCTTCCAGGCTCTCGCCGGCCATGATGCGGGCGGCGATTTTCGCGATCGGCCGGCCGATGGTCTTGGCGACGAAAGGCACGGTACGCGACGCGCGCGGGTTGACCTCCAGCACATAGACCGTGCCGTCCTTGATCGCATATTGCACGTTCATGAGGCCGCCGACATTGAGCGCGCGGGCAAGCGCTGCCGTCTGGCGCTCCAGCTCGTCGACCAGCTCGGAAGGCAGCGAATGCACCGGCAGCGAGCAGGCGCTGTCACCGGAATGGATGCCGGCCTCCTCGATATGCTCCAATATGCCGGAGACGTAGGTCGACTTGCCGTCGCAAAGGCAATCGACGTCGACCTCGATGGCGCCCGACAGATAGGTGTCGAACAAAAGCGGGTTCTTGCCGAGCAGCGTGTTGATCTGGCCGGTCTTGTCGTTGGGGTATTTCTGCTTGATGTCCTCCGGTACCAGGCCGGGCACGGTGTCGAGCAGATAGGATTGCAGCATGCTCTCGTCGTGGATGATCTGCATGGCGCGGCCGCCGAGCACGTACGACGGGCGCACCACCAGCGGGAAGCCGAGCTCGCCGGCGACGAGGCGGGCCTGCTCGACCGAATAGGCAATGCCGTTCTTCGGCTGGCTGAGGCCGAGCTTGTGCAGCAGCTTCTGGAAGCGGTCGCGGTCCTCGGCCAGATCGATCATGTCGGGCGAGGTGCCGAGGATCGGGATGCCGGCCTTCTCCAGCGCATCCGCCAGCTTCAGCGGCGTCTGGCCGCCGAACTGGACGATGACGCCGACCAGCTCGCCCGACGCCTGCTCGGCGCGCAGGATCTCCAGCACGTCCTCCGGCGTCAGCGGCTCGAAATAGAGCCGGTCGGAGGTGTCGTAGTCGGTCGAGACGGTTTCGGGATTGCAGTTGATCATGATCGCCTCGAAGCCGGCGTCGCGCAGCGCAAAGGCGGCATGGCAGCAGCAATAGTCGAACTCGATGCCCTGACCGATGCGGTTGGGGCCGCCGCCGAGGATGACGACCTTTTTCCGGGATGAGACCTGCGCCTCGTTGGCCAGCGCGCCAGCGAACGGGACCTCATAGGTCGAATACATGTAGGCGGTGGGCGAAGCAAACTCGGCGGCGCAGGTGTCGATGCGCTTGTAAACCGGATGAACGTCGAGCTTGTCGCGTATCTTCTGGACCTCTTCGACGTCCTTCCTGACCAGGGATGCTAGGCGGGCATCGGAGAAACCCATCGCCTTCAGCATGCGCAGATTGGCGGCGTCCTCGGGGATGCCGTGCTCGCGGATGCGCGCCTCCATGTCGAGAATGCCGGCGATCTGTTCGAGGAACCACGGGTCGATCTTGCACATCGCGTGCACGTCTTCCAGAGAGGTGCCCATGCGGATCGCTTGCGCCACCATGCGCAGCCGGTCCGGCGTCGGCGTGCCCAAGGCGGCGCGGATGGCGTTGCGGTCGTCGACGTGGCTGGCAGCTGTCGTCCCATGGCCGATGCCGGGGATCTCGATTTCGTCCAGACCGGTCAGGCCGGTCTCCAGCCCGCGCAGCGCCTTCTGCAGCGATTCCTGGAAGGTGCGGCCGATGGCCATGACCTCGCCGACCGATTTCATCGAGGTGGTCAGCACTGGCTCGGCGCCGGGAAACTTCTCGAAGGCAAAGCGCGGGATTTTTGTCACGACATAGTCGATGCTCGGCTCGAACGAGGCCGGCGTTGCTCCGCCGGTGATGTCGTTCTCGAGCTCGTCCAGCGTGTAGCCGACGGCGAGCTTGGCGGCGATCTTGGCGATCGGAAAACCGGTCGCCTTGGAGGCCAGCGCCGACGAGCGCGAGACGCGCGGGTTCATCTCGATCACCACCAGGCGGCCGTCGGCCGGGTTGACGGCGAACTGGACGTTGGAGCCGCCGGTCTCGACGCCGATCTCGCGCAGCACCGCGATCGAGGCGTTGCGCATCATCTGGTATTCCTTGTCGGTCAGCGTGAGCGCTGGGGCGACGGTGATCGAGTCGCCCGTATGCACGCCCATCGGGTCGATGTTCTCGATCGAGCAGACGATGATGCAGTTGTCGGCTTTGTCGCGGACAACCTCCATCTCATACTCCTTCCAGCCGAGTACGCTCTCCTCGATCAGCACTTCGGTGGTCGGCGAGGCGTCGAGGCCGGACTGGACGATCTCGAAGAATTCGGCGCGGTTGTAGGCGATGCCGCCGCCGGTGCCGCCCATGGTGAAGGAGGGGCGGATAATTGCGGGCAGGCCGACATGGTCGAGCGCTTGTGCTGCAATCGCCATGGCATGGCTGATATAGCGCTGCTTGCGGTCGCCTTCGCCGAGGTTCCAGCGCGTTTCCAGAGCGTCGAGCGCGGCGTCGAGATTTTCGGGCTTTTCCGCCTTCAACTCGGCGCGTTCGGCCTCGTGCGTCTTGCGGTCGGCATTCTTGACGTCGGTGGCGTTGGCCAGCATCGACTTCGGCGTTTCCAGGCCGATCTTGTTCATCGCCTCGCGAAACAAAGCGCGGTCCTCGGCCTTGTCGATTGCGGTGGCGTCGGCGCCGATCATCTCGACCTGATAGCGGTCGAGCACGCCCATGCGGCGCAGCGACAAAGCGGTGTTGAGCGCGGTCTGGCCGCCCATGGTCGGCAGCAGCGCGTCCGGCCGCTCCTTGGCGATGATCTTGGCCACCACTTCGGGCGTGATCGGCTCGATGTACGTGGCGTCGGCCAGTTCCGGATCGGTCATGATGGTGGCCGGATTGGAATTGACCAGGATAACGCGAAAACCCTCTTCCTTCAGCGCCTTGCAGGCCTGGGTGCCGGAATAGTCGAATTCGCAGGCCTGGCCGATGACGATGGGGCCGGCCCCGATGATCAGGATCGACTTGATGTCGGTGCGTCTTGGCATATCGAGGGTCCGTTCGGCAGGCGGCTTGCACGAAAAACCGGACGGGAAGACCCGGCCGGTTGTGCTCGCGATTCTGGTATCAGGCTAGGAGGGCCTTATAGGGAAGAGTTTTGCCGGATGTAACCCCCTAAAATGCGGGTAGGGGAGTAGGGGAGTAGGGGAGTAGGGGAGTAGGGGAGTAGGGGAGAGTTCGAGCGCCCTTTAAACATATTGCCCTACTGCCCTACTGCCTTATTCCCCTTATCACTATCCCCCAGCGCCAACTGGTCCGTGATCTCGAAGCGTTCGGAAGCACCGACGCGGATCATGTTCAGGCTGCCCTCGCGGGTGAAGCGGAATTCGCCGGGCGCGTCCGCACCGGCCGGCTTGCCGGCCTGGAAGCTGATGATGCGCGTGCCGCCATCGGGCCATGTCACGGTCACGTCGATCTTGTCGCCGGTGTGCACGACGTGTGCCTTGCAGCTCGTCATCGGCTGGCCGAGATAGCGCGCGCAGGGGATGGCGTTGCCGGCACCGGGTACCGGTGTCCCCGGCGGCTGAAGCCGCGCAACGGTCTGTGCGTCGGCCGGAGGCGCCGCGTTGGCCGCGCCGAAATTCCGGACGGGGTCCGCAGCCACGGGCGGCGATCCATCAACCTGTCCAGTCGAGGGGTTTCCAGCGGCCAGGGCCAAGCGGTAAGCGTCCTCGATCGCCACCTTGCCGATTGCGTCAGCGGAGTTCAGCACCGTTTCGGGAGCGGTCGCGCCGAGGCGCGTTGTCAGATCGGGCAGTGGTTGAGAGGCAGGGCTCTCCGTATTGGCCGCCGCCTGGGGTGTCACTTGCTGGGGATTGATAGGATCGAGGTAGCGCGCCGGCGCCCATCCGCTCAGTTTGGGGTCGTCAATGTCTTCAACCTTGCACCATTTGTAACCGCTGACGTCGCCGCAGCCGAGATTTTTCACGCTCGAACCGCTCGGCAGCCGCGCCTCGATCTTGCCCATGGCCGACGCCGTGGCGCGCACGTTCAGGAGATCATCCGGAGCAAGACCCGTCACAATCGAGATAATGGGCTCCGGCTCCTGGCCGTTGGCCGGCAACTCCGCCAGCATCAGCGGAGCGGCAACCATCGCAAGCAGCGTCGTCGGGAGTGTTACTGTGCGCCTAATCATCTGCCATGGGCGGTAGGTTCAATTGCCGAAGGCGCGGCCAGGCACGAAAACGCCATCGCACGCCAGCCGGTTTTTATAGGCGACGAGACGGCGCTGTGTAAGCCCGAAAAGGTGCCGCGTGTTGAATCGCGACCAGGCCACTTCCGTGAACTAACAGCCGGCAAAATATTGCACATTTCATGTAAATATGCACTCTCTCAAGTAAGGTTGAGGAGGGCAATATGGTCGACCTTGAAATATTTGCGCAGGTGGAAAACATAGTTCGCCAGCGTATCAAGAAAACGCGCGCCGAGATTGAGGCTTCACTTGGTCACATCGCCAACGGCAATCCGCTGGCCGCCGAACAGACCCTCTCCAGGCGCCTCGACAGGTTGCAGGTAAAGGCGTCGCTCAGCCGCACCGAAGCGGAGATGATATCGGCAGCGATCGACATGAGGTCTGCCGGGGAAAGAAAGGCCGCCGCCAAGCAGCCAGGGCCGGAGGCAATTCTCGGCCCAACGCTCGATTTCATCGGGATCGCATTCCTCGAGCGTGGGCGCCGTGCTGCCGATGCGGTTGGCCGCGTTGCCTTTCTCAACGGCAATCCACAAGGATCGGGTTTTCTGGTCGGGCCAAGGCTGTTCCTCACAAACAACCATGTGATTTCGTCGCCGGCGGATTCCCGGCGCTTCCAGGTCCAGTTCGATTATGAGCAGGACGGTGCGAATGCCGTGCGTACGCCGACGACGTTCCTGTTCGATCCTGAATCCTGTTTCGTGACCGATAGCATAGAGGGTCTGGACTATACGCTGATCGGAGTTGGCGAGCGGCGTTCCGGTCCAAAGGAACTGGGGGAGTTCGGTTTTATCTCGCTGTCGGATGCGCGCGACAAGCATATGCTCGGCGAAATCGCCAACATCGTCCAGCATCCCGATGGCCGCTTCAAGGAACTGGTGCTGCGTGAAAACCGGTTGGTGGCCCGCGACGAAACGGTGCAAGTGCTGCACTATGTCGCCGACACCGAACAGGGTTCGTCCGGCTCCCCGGTCTTCAACAATGAATGGGAACCTATCGCCCTGCACCATTGGGCCGGCCCGTTCCACGAGGTGACGGGCATAGGTGGCTATGCGCTTGCGCGCGAGATCAACGAAGGCATACGGATCAGCGCCATCGTTGACGATCTGGGTGCTAGAAAGTCCAAGCTGCCGGGCTCCTCGGCATCGGCGGTTTCGCAAGCTCTGGCGATTTGGGCCGGCATGCCGCGCATGATGGACGAGACAGTTCGGCTGAACGCCGATATTCGCGAAGATGTGCCGGACAAGCCGGTGCAGCGGCCGGAACCGGATCGCAATCCGCCGGCGACGAGACACAATGCCGATGGCTCGGTCACCTGGACTTTTCCCATCGAGATAAATGTCCGGGCGCCGCTGATCGACCGCGACGGAGGCGATGCGAGACGAAACGACGGCAAAGGCCCGGCAAGCGAACCCGGGAAGGTGGCCATCGCCGAGGCCGCGGGTTGGAAAACAGAGGATTTCGACGATCGTGGAGGGTATGAGCCCGGCTTCATACCGGGCTTTGTCCTGGCAATGCCGACGGTTGCCAATTCACCCTACCGGTTGGCCAAAAACCTTCTTGCCAAACCGGGAGAGGACCCACACGAATTGCGCTACCATCATTTTTCGATCTTGATGAACGCCGATCGCAGGCTTGCCTTCGTCACCGCCTGCAATATCGATGGATCCCGCACCAAGGCGGTCAATCGTGAGGACAAGACGGTCATCGACGACCCGTCGCTTATCGAATTGGGGGTGGAGTCGATTTCCGGTTCGGAAGCCAGCGATGCTTTCCGGCCGGATCGGCGCATCGACCTTGGCGAGCAGATGACCCAGGAATTCTATTCGAGCCAGAATGTGCCTGGATTTCCCGTCGCAAAATCCAAGGAACGAATCGCTCGAATGTTCCAGAAGGGCCATATTACACTTCGCGGCGACCCCGCATGGGGCGTCGATCAGGAGGCGGTCGCGGCAGAACGCGACACGTTCTTTTATACCAATGCTGCGCCGCAAGTCGGCTTCTTCAATCAAGGAAGCTCGCTTAACCATCCCGGCTCCAAAGGGAAGTTGAGATGGCGCGCGGTAGAAACCTATGTGCTGCGCAACGCCTATACGATGCGAGGCCGTGTCACGGTGTTTGCCGGGCCAGTGTTCGGCGAGGACGATCCTCCTTACCGCTTCGAAAGCCATGTTCCGCTGAAGTTCTGGAAGATCGCGCTGTGGTCCGATCAAGCTGGCCTGCGCGCCATCGCGCTGCTGGCGGACCAGAAGCCGGTTTTGGAAGTGATGCCCGAAGCGTTCGGCGAGCGTGCCGAGGCATTCGATGACCCGCTTGAAATTGCCAGGGTATCGGAGTTCCTTTCGACGGTGGCCGAGATTGAAGAGCTGACCGGCCTGAACTTTGGCCAGCAGGTGCGCGACGCCGACATTCGGGCCGGTTCCGAATCCGCCCCAGCACAGAGTTTCAACCCAACGCAACTAGCGCCCAAGACGTCACGGCCAAAGGCTTCGGCGACCAAGACTTCGACGTCCAAGACTTTGGCGTCCAAGACTTCGGCGGCCAGCGCCCGACATCCTGCCAAGCGATCGAAGCGATCGGCGTCTGACGACTGAAGATTGGACCGGTCGCGACTTCTGCCGCTCGAAGGCGGTCATCCGTTCAGCTAGGCATGAGCAAGCTCAGCCTGGGATGAGCAAGCTCAGCCCGGGATGAGCAAGCTCAGCCCGGCATGAAGCCGGTACGCAGCGCGTGGGCCCATTCGGGCCGTCCCGCCTGCTCGGCCTGATACGCAGCCGCCTCATGGTCATAGTCGACGGCGATGGATTCGAAACGATTAGGATGCAAGTCGACGATGCCGTAGCGGGCGTGCGGCGAGCCCTGCTCGGAGACATGCGCCGGCGGCGTATCATCGTGATAGGCCGGGCAGCCGATGCTGCCCGGGTTGAAGATGACCGGACCGCCGGGAATGCGGACCAGCTCGCTGCGGTGGCTGTGTCCACAAAGCATGATACGGCAGGTGGCATCGATCGCGCCGAGCCGCCGTTCGATGGCGGCCAGCGGCGCGCGCACCAGCCGGCCGTCGAGGATCGCGTCAGTCAGGTATTTTTCGTCGTGGTCGGGCCGGGCGTGGAAGGCGAGTATGCCGGGCGCCACCTTCAGCGTGAGGGGCAGCGCAAATAGCGCCTCGCGTTGGCCTGCGGTCAGCCGTTCCTGCGCGTAGCGGTCGGACGGCCATATGGTCTCGTCGGCGGTGTCGCGGGCAACGCGGCGGTCGTGGTTGCCGCGCACCGTCGGCAGGTCGAGCGTCTCGAGCCTCTCCATGGTCTCGCGCGGCCAGAGCGGGCCGGAAACGCAATCGCCGAGATTGACGATGAGGTTGGCGCCGCCGCGCTGCCGCAGATCATCGAGCACGGCGTCGAGCGCCAGGACATTGCCGTGGATGTCGGCGAGGACGGCAATGCGCATGGCAGGCTCCGTTAATTGGAATGGCTGGAGGGCAGGTGAAGCTATTTTGCTCGTCTCGCGAAGCGGGCGAGAGCGGAACCCAGCTTCGGGCCGTTCAGGCGCGGACTTCGATCTCGTGGCCGCCAACCGCCGGCAACGATGCGTCGTCGCCGGCCGCGGCAATCACGCTGTCGAGCAGGCCCGGGAAGCGGCGGTCGAGATCGTCACGGCGCAGCGTGATCAGCCGGCTGGTTCCAACCGCCTCGGTGCGGGTGACGCCGGCCTCACGCAGCTTGGCCAAATGGTAGCTCAGATTGGTCTTCGAGCAGAGATCGAGGAACCGGCTGCAATTCAGCGGAACGCCCTCTTTGCTGGCGAGATAGCGCACGATGGCCAGTCGCGTCGGGTCGCCGAGCACGGCAAGCACGTTCGGCAGGCTGATCTGGTCGGCGGTGGGATGGGGCAAGGTCATGCCCAGGAATTAAGCACATTCGGAGCCGATTTCAACGCATCTCCTCTCGTGGCTAATGGACACATAGTTTCGTTCCGTCGCCCCGTCCTGACACCGGGCTGTCAGGATGGTTCGGCTATTTTGCAGCGGCTTTATTGACATCATGCCCTGTTATGTCCAATTGTTCAATAACCTTTGAACTAAGGAAATTGCCATGGATAAGCGCCTCATCTGGCTTGCGCTCGGATCGTTCACGATTTCGACCGAAGGTTTCGTCATCTCCAGCCTTTTGCCCGACATTGCAAAGGATGCCGCCATCTCCGTTCCGCTCGCCGGCACGCTGATCACCGCGTTTGCGCTCGCCTATGCGATCGGCACGCCGATCCTGGCAACGCTGACCGGCGAATGGGACCGGCGCCGCGTCATCCTGTGGACGCTGGTGTTCTTCGTGTTGGGCAACGTCGCCGCGGCGCTAAGCTCCTCCTTCGAATTGCTGTTGATCGCGCGCATCGTCATGGCGCTGTCGTCAGGCTTGTTCGCGGCGACCGCACAGGGAACGGCCGTTGCGCTTGTCGACGACCATCATCGCGCCCGCGCCATTGCCGTGGTCGTCGGCGGCACCACCGTGGCGGTCGCGGTCGGCGCGCCGCTCGGCGCGCTCGTTGCGACGGTTGCCGGCTGGCGCGGCACCTTCTTTGCCATCGCCGGCCTTGGTGCGCTCGCCGGCGCGATCCTGTGGTACCGGCTGCCGCGCGGCATCGTCGGCACCAGGCTGCCGCTCCGGATGCGGCTGGCAGCGGCACTTCGCCCCGGCGTCATGCCTATCCTGGTGACGACGATCCTGGCGCTGATCGGCGCCTTCACCGTCTTTGCCTTTGTCGCGCCGCTCGCCATCGAAGGCGGCGGACTGAGCCCGATCGCGTTGCCCGGAATGCTGCTCGCCTTTGGCGTTGGCGCGGTCATCGGCAATATCGGCGGCGGTCAGGCCGCCGACCGTTTCGGCGCGACGCGCACCGTCTGCTGGTCGCTGGCGCTGAGTGCTGCCATGCTGGTCACGTTTTCGCTGATCCCGATGTTCCTGCCGCGCGGGATCGCCGGGCCGGCGCTCATGGCCATGATGGTGCCGTGGGGCATCGTCGGCTGGGCGTTCCCGCCGGCGCAGGCTAGCCGTATCATCAAGCTGGCGCCCGATGCCGCGCCCATCGTGCTATCGCTGAACGCTTCGGCGCTCTATCTCGGCGTGGCACTGGGTGCCGTGGTCGGCGCCGCGGTGCTGCGCTATGGCGCACCGGCCGACCTCGGTGTGGTCGCGGCGGCATTCCCGATCATTGGTCTGGGCGTGGTGCTGGCGGGCCATCTGGCGGCGCGTCCGGTGGCGATGCCGGCCGAATAAGGCTTGTTAGCGGAGCTTGGCTGCCCGCCGCCGATAATTCAAGTCGCGGCGGGCGGTGCGTCAAAATCCAGCGCGGCGATTTCGTCCAGCGCCGAATTCTGGGAAGTTGCCGGAAGCGACCTCGCCGACGTTCCGCAAGAAATCGTCGTGACCGCCGACGATCTGGTCGATGCAGCGCTGGTTGGCCTGGCAAAGGGTGAAGCATTCACGGCACCGGGTCTTGCCGATATTGCCGGGGTGGATGCCTTTCTTGGCGTCCGGCAAGGCTTCTTCGGCAGTCTTCTGGCGGGCAAGCCGGCGGCGCGTTACGCTGCCTGACATGGCTAAAGACTGATCTTACGCTGTCCGCCACATCGGGATGATCGAGGCGGCCAGCAGCAGGCCAAGCATGATGTTGAGCATGCGCCACTGCCGCTCGGTTCGCAGCAACCGGGCGAGCAGCGTGCCCGCCACGCACCACGCCGCCAGCGATAGGGCCGCTGCAAGACCGAAGACCGTGCCGAGCAGCACGGCGAGCTGCAGCGGCCCGTTGGCGAGCGCGGCAAAGGATGCCGCCGCTCCCAGCCCCATGGCCCAGCCCTTTGGGTTCATCCATTGCAGGCCGGCGCCGCCCAAAAAGCTGTTCGGCTTTGCCATGGCCACGTCCAGATTGGGCGGACCGCTGCGGCCGATCTTGAGGGCAAGCCACGTCAGATAGAGGGTACCGGCCATTTTCATTGCCAGTTGCAGCGAAGGAGCGGCGGCCAGCAGACCGGCGAGCCCGGCAGCACCTGCCGCAGCCACCGTGGCCAGGCCGGCCGCACTCCCGGCCATCAGCGGGATAGAGCGGCGAAAGCCGAACTGCGCGCCGGACGCCGTCGATAAGGTCGTCGCCATGCCGGGCGTTGAGGTTGAGACCAGCGCGAACAGGACGAGGGGAAGGACGGTTTCAAACATGCTGCTTCCTTTGAAGCCCGCACGGTAGGCTGTTCGGCTCATCAGTAAATGCAATGTTTGCTATGACACGCATTAGCAAATATAATAGCTGGATGCTCCGCAACCTCGATACTGCCCTGGTTCGAACCTTCGTCACCGTTGCCGACAAGGCCAGCATGACGGCGGCGGCCAACGCGCTGCATTTGACGCAGGGTGCCGTCAGCCAGCAGATCAAGCGTTTGGAAGAGGTTCTCGGCTGCAGCCTGTTCGATCGCGATCGGCGCGGATTGCGATTGACCCGCTCCGGCGAGCGATTGTTCGGCAAGGGCAAGCGCCTGCTTTCCCTCAATGACGAGATCTTGGCGGAGATGGCGGGCGATGCGGTTGCCGGTCAGGTGCGGCTCGGGGTGCCGTACGACCTTGTCGGCACCTTGCTTGCGCCGGTGCTGAAGGCCTATGCCGAGGCCTATCCGCAGGTCGAGATCTCGCTTGTCTGTGCTTCGTCGCCAGAGTTGGCCGCAGCCTTGGCGACCGGCACGATAGAGCTCGCGGTGATCGAGGAGCCGATCGGTCGGTCGGCCGGTGAATGCCTTGTTGTTGATCGGCTGGTCTGGGTCGGCGCCAAAGGCGGCGCCGCCCGCGGCAAGCGGCCCTTGCCGGTTTCGATGGTCGCCGAGACCTGTGCGTTCCGCCCGGTGGTGCTGGAGGCGCTTAACGAGCATGGGCTGGAATGGCGCACCGTATTCGAAAACGGCAGCATCGACGCGACGACGGCGACGGTGCGTTCGGACTTGGCCGTCACCACCTGGTTGGCGTCGACCGTGCCTGTCGACCTCGACATTTTGGCCAACGATCCGGAGCTGCCGTCATTGCCGAATTTTTCGATCAATCTGCATTTGCCGAAGCACGACGTCGCGCCGGCTGCACTGGCATTCGCGGGCCACCTCCGCGATGGGTTGGCACGGCGACGAGAGGCGGCTTAAAAACAGCAAAAAGGATGGCCAGTGTTCAGCCGTCCTTGATCGCCCCGCGGCATCTACTTCCAGTTCTTGCGCCGCTCGATCTCGGCTTCGGACGGCTGCTCCGTGGCAAATGACCCGGTCTTGATCTCGCCGGAGCGTTCATAGCTCGCCATGAGGACGCCGGTGGTCGATGCCTGCGAACGGGTCAGCTTGAAGGCGGCAGGTATCGTGCCGCTGCCGAACAGTTTTTTGCCCTTGCCCAGCACCAGCGGGAAGATCAGCAGGCTGATCTCGTCGATCAGGTCATTGGCGAGCAAGGTCTGGATCAGCTCGCTCGATCCCTGAATGAGCAGGTCCGGGCCGTCCTCCTGCTTCATCCGGCGCAACGTCGCCACGACATCGCTGCCGAGCGGCTGGCTGTTTTGCCAGGACAGCGAATCCGGCCTGTGCGTCGCCACATATTTGGTGACGGCGTTGAAGCTGTCGGCGATCGGATCATTCTTCTGATAAGGCCAGTGGGCGGCGAAGATGTCGTAAGTCCTGCGGCCGAGAAGCAGCGCGAACGGTTTTGAAAACGTCTCGCCCATCTCGGCGCCCATCACATCGTCCCAGTAGTGAAACGTCCAGCCGCCGAATTTGAAGCCGCCGACAGGGTCCTCTTGCGGGCCGCCGGGCGCTTGCATGACGCCGTCGAGGCTGACGAATGTTGCGGCGATGATCTTCCTCATTGGAGCTCCCTTTCCCTGATCCGTGCCGTCATGGCCGGAGTTCGAGCCAAGGACGGGCGAACGGACATTTATCCGACAGCGGCCGGCAAATTTCCAGGGTTGGAAGGGCGGATGACTGCCGACCTTGTTGCGTCGGCTTGGAGAAGAGAAACGCTCAGCCCAGACCGACGACCGTATCGTAGAGCAGCTTGAAGTTGAGCACCAGGATGAGCCCGGCGACCACCCAGGCCAGCACGGCAACAGCGCGGGAAATGGCGAAATTGCCCATCTTGCGCTTGTCCGAGACGAACTGCACCAGCGGTACGACAGCGAAGGGGAGCTGCATCGACAGGATTACCTGGCTGAAGACCAGCAACTGGCCGGTTCCCTTCTCGCCATAGAGCGCGGTGACCACCACCACCGGGATGATGGCGATGCCGCGCGTCAGCAGGCGGCGCGCCCATTGCGGGATGCGCAGCCGCAAGAACCCTTCCATCACGATCTGGCCGGCGAGCGTCGCCGTCACCGTCGAGTTCAGGCCGGAGGCGAGCAGCGCTACGGCAAACAGGATGGAAGCGATGCCGAGGCCAAGCAGCGGCGACAGAAGCTCGAAGGCCTGGCCGATCTCGGCGACGTCATGATGACCGGTGCCGTGGAACGCCACCGCCGACACGATCAGGATGGAAGCATTGACGAACAACGCCAGTATCAGCGCGATGGTCGAGTCGGTCGTCGCCCATTTGATGGCATCGCGCTTACCGCGATCGGTGCGCTCATAGGCGCGGGTCTGCACGATCGAGGAATGCAGATAGAGATTGTGCGGCATCACCGTGGCGCCGATGATGCCGATGGCGATGTAGAGCATGGCCGGATTGGTGACGATCTCGGACGACGGCACGAACATCGCGTGCAGGATGGAGCCGACCGGCGGGGCGGCGGCAAAGATCTGAATGGCGAAGCAGCCGAAGATGATAATCAAAAGCGCTATGATGAAGGCCTCGAGGAAACGGAAGCCCTTGTTCATCAGCAGCAGCAGCAGGAAGGCATCGAGCGCGGTGATAATGGCGCCGCCGATCAGCGGAATCCCGAACAGCAGTTGCAAGGCGATCGCCGTGCCAATGACCTCGGCCAGGTCGCAGGCGATGATGGCCAATTCGCAAGCGACCCAAAGCATGAAATTGACCGGTCGCGGATAATAGGCGCGGCACGCCTGCGCAAGGTCGCGGCCGGTGGCGATGCCGAGCCGGGCGGCGAGTGCCTGCAGCAGGATCGCCATCAGGTTCGACAACATGATGATGAAAAGCAGCGTGTAGCCGAATTGGGCCCCGCCGGCGAGGTCGGTCGCCCAATTGCCCGGATCCATATAGCCGACCGAAACCATGTAGCCCGGCCCCATGAAGGCGAACAGCCGGCGAAGCCAGATCCCCGAGTGCGGCACCGCGATCGTTGCGTTGACTTCGCGAAGGCTGGGCTGCTCGTCGTCCTCCGGGCGGGCAAATCGCCACATGGACCGGGGGGCTGAGGTGGCTTCGGCTTCCGACATGAATGGCTTTCCACTGGAACGATCGATGTTGTCTCCTTATCTATGCCACGGCTGAACATTATGCAATATGCTATATTTCATTGTCTGAGCTTTTTCTTGTGGCCGCTTGGCCATGCGGCCGGAACGGCAGTGAACGCCGGTTGCGCCGGCCACCGAATGGAAATAAACGGCCAGAACCAATAGGGTTCCGTGTTATGACACGCAATGTCGATTCAAACTGCCGGGAGGAGCGCGTATTGGCGCTGAAGAAAAGACCGGTTCCTCGCGAAAAGCCGCTGCCTGACGCAGAAATCCACTCGGAAGGCTTCAGGCAGACGCGTGAAGCGCGCCGCAGCGCGCTGGTCGAGGATTATGTCGAGCTCATCGCCGACCTGATCGAGGATGGCAACGAGGCGCGCCAGGTCGATATCGCGGCACGGCTCGGCGTCGCTCAGCCGACGGTGGCGAAAATGCTGACGCGGCTGTGCGCCGACGGGCTGGTCTCCCGGAAGCCTTATCGCGGCGTGTTCCTGACCGATGCCGGCCGCAAGGTTGCGGAAGAGAGCCGCATTCGCCACCAGACGGTCGAGGCCTTCCTGCGCTCGCTCGGGGTCAGCGCCGAGACGGCGCGCATCGACGCCGAGGGCATCGAGCATCATGTCAGCGCCGAGACGCTCGAAGCCTTTCGCAAGGCAATAATCGCCGCCCGCTGAAAAGCACGGCCAGCGTATCTCTTCGCGCGACTCGCTTCCCACGAGCAGGGTGAACGGCACAGACCTTGCGATGTCTCGGCCAGAGCAGGCAAGCGTCAGCAAGCATTGCTTCTTCGCACGAAAAATACTGTGACTTGGCGTAACCGTTGAGATAATTGTTGTCGTGTCCGATCGAACCGGGACACGGCCCGATCGGCCGGAAAATTGCATCACGGGGTTGCCATGCTCTGGAAGGGCCGTCGTCAGAGTGACAATGTCGAGGACGAGCGCGGCCAGAGCGGCGGGCTTGGCGGCGGGCCGGGGCAGTTTCGCATCCCGATCGGCGGTCGCGCCGGCGGCGGCGGCATGTCGGGCATTATCATCGTAGGGTTGATTTTCCTGGCAGGGTGGTATTTCGGCTTCGACCCGAGTCAGATCCTCGATAACAGCGGCTTGCAGCCCGGCGGCGGCCAGATCACCGACAATAGCGGCGAGCAAGGCGGCGGCACCGGTGCGCCGGCATCCGACGAGATGAAGCAGTTCGTGTCGACCGTGCTGGCCGAGACCGAGGATACCTGGACTGGTATTTTCCAGTCCGAGGGCCTGACCTATCAAGATCCAAAACTGGTCCTGTTCAGCGGCCAGATTCGCTCCGCCTGCGGTTCTGCCTCGTCAGCGGCCGGACCATTCTACTGTCCCAACGATCGCAAGGTCTATCTCGACACCACCTTCTTCCAGCAGCTCGATCAGCAGTTCGGTGCCTCGGGCGATTTCGCACAGGCCTATGTGATCGCGCATGAGGTCGGCCATCACGTGCAGAACCTGGTCGGCATCCTGCCCAAATTCAACCAGATGCGGCAGAGCATGGGCGAAGCGGACGCCAACCACATGTCGGTGCAGGTCGAGCTGCAGGCCGACTGCTTTGCCGGCATTTGGGCACATTTCACCGGCCAGAAGGGCATCTTGGAACAGGGCGACATGGCGGAGGCACTGAACGCCGCCAAGCAGATCGGCGACGACACGCTGCAGAAGAAGATGCAGGGCTACGTCGTGCCGGAAAGCTTCAACCACGGCACGTCGCAGCAGCGGCAGACCTGGCTGGCGCGCGGCTTCCAGAACGGCAAGCTTTCGGACTGCGACACGTTCAACAACCCGATCTGAGCCGACGGTTTTCTCGTAATCCGAGAGACTGGATCGCAGTCAGGGGATGTCAGGATGAAAGCACTCGGGCCGTTCCCTCATTGTTCCCAGCGATGTGCTCGCCTATAAGGTGTGTTCCCGTTCGCTCGGGCGGCCCGAGGAGATACCATCATGATAGACCCCAAAACCGCCAGGCGGGGCCTTGCGCTTGTTTTCACCACCCTGCTGCTCGACATCATCGGCTTCGGCATCATTATGCCGGTGCTGCCGGCCTATCTCAGGGAATTGACCGGCGTCGGCATCAGCGAGGCGGCTATCGAGGGCGGCTGGCTGTTCTTCGTCTATGCGGCGATGCAGTTCGTTTTCGCACCAGTGATGGGCGGGTTGAGCGACCGGTTCGGGCGGCGGCCAATTCTGCTCGCCTCGGTGCTGACGTTCGCTATCGACAATCTGATCTGCGCTATCGCCTGGTCCTATCCGATGCTGTTCATCGGCCGCGTGCTGGCCGGCATTTCCGGCGCCAGTTATTCCACGACATCGGCGTTCATTGCCGATATCTCGACCGACGAAAATCGTGCGAAGAATTTCGGGCTGCTCGGCATTGCTTTCGGCGTCGGCTTCGTCATAGGGCCGGTTCTGGGCGGGTTGCTCGGCACGTTCGGGCCGCGTGTGCCGTTCTATTTCGCTGCCGGGCTTGCTTTCGCAAACTTTCTGATCGCGCTGTTTCTGTTGCCGGAAACACTTGATAACAAGCACCGTCGCCGCTTCGAGTGGAAACGCGCGAACCCGGTCGGCACGCTCGTCCAGATGCGCAACTACGAAGGTATCGGCTGGATCGGACTTGTCTTCTTTCTGATGACGCTGGGGCACATGATGTATCCTGCGGTCTGGTCGTTCGTCTCCAGTTATCGCTATGGCTGGAGCGAACAACAGATCGGCTTCTCGCTCGGCGCTTTCGGCCTGTGCGGGGCGATCGTCATGGCGACAGTCCTGCCGCGCGTGATCCCTAAGCTTGGCGAGTGGAAGACGGCGGTAATCGGTCTGGCATTTACCGCACTCAGCGCCTTCGGCTACGCCTTCGCGTCACAAGGCTGGATGATCTATGCAGTGATCGTCGTTGGATGTCTCGAGGCGTTGGCCGACCCGCCGCTCAGAAGCCTGGCGGCCGCCAAGATGCCACCTTCCGCCCAGGGTGAACTCCAGGGCGCGATGACCTCGATCTTCTCGATCACCTCGATCATCACACCGCTGCTTTATACGGCGATCTTTTCCTGGTTCACGGGCCCGACCGCGCCCGTGGTTTTCGGCGGTGCACCGTATCTGCTCGGCGCGATTTTCCTCACGCTGGCGCTCGTCGTGTTCGTCACCAGGGTGGCCAAGCCGACGCCGAAGGAAGTCAAACGCATGCACGCGCAGGAAGCGGTGACGGACGGGGCTTGATCGGCGCCGGGAGCCCGGCCGGCGCCGTCAATCAAATCCGTTTTTACGCAATGCGCTAAACACGCTCGGCCAGTGCCGGCTCGCCGCGCTTTTCGCGGATGAGATTGACGAAGCGGCGAAACAGATAGTGCGAATCCTGCGGGCCGGGCGAGGCTTCGGGATGATGCTGGACCGAGAAGACCGGCCTGCCGGTGAGCGCAAGGCCGCAATTCGAACCGTCGAACAGCGAGACATGCGTTTCCTCGACGCCGCTCGGCAATGAGTCGGCGTCGACGGCAAAGCCATGGTTCATCGAGACGATCTCGACCTTGCCGGTGGTGTGGTCCTTGACGGGATGATTGGCGCCGTGGTGGCCCTGATGCATTTTTGCGGTCTTGCCGCCCAGCGCCAGCGCCAGCATCTGGTGGCCGAGGCAGATGCCGAAAAGCGGGATTTCGGTCTTCAACAGATCCTGGATGACCGGAACGGCGTAGTCGCCGGTGGCTTCCGGATCGCCAGGGCCGTTGGATAGAAAAATGCCGTCGGGCCGCATCGCCAGGATCTCCTCGGCGCCGGTTTTTGCCGGCACCACAGTGACCTTGGCGCCGAGGCCGGCCAGCAGGCGCAATATGTTGCGCTTGACGCCGTAGTCGACGGCAACGACGTGCATCGACGGATCAGCCTGTTCGCCAAAGCCCTCGTTCCAGACCCAGGGCGTCTCGCGCCAGACCGAGGACTGGCCGGAGGTCACCTCCTTGGCGAGATCAAGCCCGATAAGCCCTGACCATGCGGCGGCGCGGCGCTTGAGGTCATCGACGTCGAAGATACCGTCGGGCGCGTGCGCGATGACGGCATTGGGCATGCCCTTTTCGCGGATCAGCGCGGTCAGTGCCCGCGTGTCGATGCCTGAAAGTGCGACGATGCCGCGCTTCTTCAGCCACTGGTCGAGACCGGTTCCGGCGCGGTAATTCGACGGGTTGGTGACATCGGCCTTGAACACGGCGCCGACGGCGCCGGCGCGGGCCAGCGGGTTGAGGTCCTCGATGTCTTCGTCATTGGTGCCGATATTGCCGATATGCGGAAAGGTGAAAGTGACGATCTGGCCGGCATAGGATGGGTCGGTGAGTATCTCCTGGTAGCCGGTCAGCGCGGTGTTGAAGCAGACCTCGGCGACGGCGGAGCCGGTGGCGCCCAGACCGCGGCCCTCTATGACAGTGCCGTCGGCCAGCACCAGCAGGGCTGTCGGCCTCTCGCTGGCCCAAGGGGGGGTCGACGCGGCTGTCATCGTTGCCATGGCGGCACTCCTAAAGGTTGCGCCCTCAGTCGGCGCAGCAAAAGGCGCGAAGCGGCGATCTCACAGCCTCGGCGCGCTAAGTTTTCACTTGTGCCTGTCGTTGCCCAAAACCGCTACGCATTTTTGGGCGACGTGCACTAGAATTCAATTCATGCAAGGCCCAGTACATAGGGGAAGGCGCCAAGGCGGTCAATGATGCCGCGCCGTGCGAGCCTAGATTTATTTCGTCGAATAATATCAGCGGTTTGCCGGACGCTATCGAGTTTGCCTTGAGCTATCGGCACGACTATTGTCCGCGGCATTCGAAGGAGAAAGCACTATGCGAGGCAAAATCGCCGAATCCCTGAAGAGTGCGATGAAGGCGCAGGACAAGCGCCGGCTGCCGACATTGCGGCTGATCCAGGCGGCCATTCATGATCGCGACATCGCCAATCGCGGCGCCGGCAAGGAGCCGGCCAGCGACGACGAAATCCTGCAGATCCTGGCCAAGATGGTGAAGCAGCGCGAAGAATCGGCCAAGGCGTTCGATGACGGCAAGCGGCCGGAGCTTGCAGCGCAGGAGCGCGACGAGATGGCCATCATCCGCGACTTCCTGCCGACGCAACTGGGTCAGGCCGAGACGGAAAGCGCCGTCCGTTCCGCCATCGCCGAGACCGGCGCTAGCGGCGTCAAGGATATGGGCAAGGTGATGGCGGCGCTCAAGGAGAAATACGCCGGTCAGATGGATTTTTCCAAGGCGAGCGGCATCGTCAAGAGCCTGCTTCAGTAAGCTGCCGAAGGCCCTTGCCGTCGCGCCCGCAATCCGGCAGCCAAAAGCTCGCGCCCGTGATCGAACTCGTCAAACCGGCGCTTGAACACCTGCCGTCCTACAAGGCGGCCCTCGAGCGCGGCTGGTCGCCGGACAATGTGCGGCTGCTCGACGCGACGCGCGAGCAGCTTGCGGCTATCGAAAAGGATCCAGCGACTTTCCTTGGTGATCTCGACGATTCCGATGGCAAGGGACCGCCGATCACATTGCCCGACGGTTCGACGGTGCCGCGGCTGCCCGGATTCCGGCGCTGGATCTGGGACGGGGAAGTCGCAGGCTCAATCGGCCTGCGCTGGCAGCACGGCACCGCGGCGCTGCCGTCGCATGTGCTCGGCCACATCGGCTATGCGGTGGTGCCGTGGAAACGGGGACGCGGCTATGCGACCGAGGCGCTGCGGCTGATGCTGGTGGAGGCGAGGGCGGTTGGCCTGCCCTTCGTCGAAATCACCTGCAAGCCTCACAATGTGCCCTCGCAGATGGTCGTTCTGGCCAATGGCGGCCGGCTCGTCGGGCGTTTCTTCGAGGACGCCGCCTATGGCGGCGCGGAAAGCCTGCGCTACCGGATCGATCTGTAGCCCTATTCGGCGGCAGCCGGCAGCGGCGGCGCAGCCCGGCTTCGCCATTCCCAGACATGCGAGGCAAGCGCAACCGCGACCGCGACCAGCATGGCGATCGCGCCAACCACCGGCAGGCTGCGATAGCCATAGCCGGCATTGAGCATCGCCGCGCCGAGCGATGCGGCGAGCGCGATGCCGACATTGAAGCCCGACGGGATGAGCGACGAGGCAAGGTTGGAGGCGTCCGCGGTCCAGGTCAGGATGCGGGTCTGGATCGGCGTGCCGATGGCAAAGTTGAGGCCGCCCCAGACGAAGATCGCTATCACCATCGGCAGCGGGTAAGGGCTGACAGCGTAGATCAAGGCGAGCATTGCCGCCTGCAGGAAAAGCATGGCGATGAGCGACGGCATCAGCTTCCAGTCGGCGAGCCGCCCGCCGACGAAGACGCCGATCGTTGCGCCGACCCCATTGAGCAGGAGCACCCAAGGTATCCATTTCTCGTCGAGGCCTGTGACCTCAAGCAGCGTCGGCGTGATGTAGGTGAACAGGCCGAACTGGCCGAT
The DNA here is from genome assembly GCF_040322715.1 of Mesorhizobium sp. M0106. Classification (NCBI taxonomy): domain Bacteria; kingdom Pseudomonadati; phylum Pseudomonadota; class Alphaproteobacteria; order Hyphomicrobiales; family Phyllobacteriaceae; genus Mesorhizobium; species Mesorhizobium sp. M0106. The sequence continues at coordinate 23,788 of NZ_JAMYUA010000014.1, forward strand.
CATCAGCATCAGCATAATAATGAGCGAGGTCCAGACCTGCTGGCGTGCGAGCACGCGGACCTCGCTTCCAAGGCTCGCCGACGGGCTCGACGATCCCGTCTTGCGCGGCAGCAGGGCGCCGATTGCCGTGAAGGCCACCACACCGAGCGCGCACATCACCCAGAATGTCGCACGCCATCCCCAGATGTTGCCGATTGCCGTGCCGGCCGGAACGCCGATTACGTTCGATACGGTGAGGCCGGACAGGATCAGCGCCACCGCCATGCCGCGCTGGTCTTCGCGCACGAGGCCGACGGCCACCACCATGGCAACGCCGAAATAGGCGCCATGCGCCACGGCCACCGCTATCCGCAACAGCAGCATCGAAGCGAAGTCGGGCGCCAGCGCGCAGGCGGCCTGGCCGATGGTGAAGGCTGCAGTCAGTCCAAGCAGCAGGGCCTTGCGGGAGAACCTTTTGGTGGCGAGCGCCAGCAGCGGGCCGCCGACTGCAATGCCGCCGGCATAGCCGGAAACGAGATAGCCGGCGGTCGGGATCGCGACGCCAAGGCCCTCCGCCACCTGCGGCAGCACGCCGGCGATGACGAATTCGGTGGTGCCGAAGGCAAAGGCGGCAATGAACAGGGCAATGAGGGGGAGCATGGCGGAAAGGCGATCCTCGGATAAGGTCGCCTCAAACCACGGATGAGGGCAGTGGGCAATCCAGAAATTGTCGACGCCGCTTTAGCTTTTCTTGATCGCCGGTCAGGCGCCCGCCGCGGAGGCAAGAGCTAGGCGGCTGCCTTCCTTCCATAAGGAATTTTCAGCCACGCTCGCTCGTGAAGATAGTAGAGCAGCGACTTGGTGACGACCTCGGTCAGGCCGATGGCCGCGGCGAGCTTGATGCTTCCGGTCACGACGAGCGAAATGATCATCGTGTCGATGGTGCCGGTGACGCGCCAGGAAAGCGCTTTGGCGAAGCTGCGGGAATGGGTGTCCATCGACTTTCCTTCCGGTAGATGCGGCGATCTTTAGCCGACAGACAGGAGGTGGCGCAAAGATAATTTTTTGCGCATTGGCCAACAGCAATTTTCTAGGCGATGTTCTGAAGCTACCCGGCCTGTGGTTGCAATCTATCCGGCCTTCAGCCGCGAACCGGTGAGCAGGCCGCGCTCTTCAAGTACGGGATAGGCCATCGAGGCGAGCAGCGAGTTGATCTGCTTGAGGTCGCGAATGGTGTCGAGATGGATCGAACTGGTCTCGACGCTCTTGGGGGTGCCGTCGCGCAGCCGCACGAAATGGCTCTGGCTGGTTTCCTTCTCGCGGTCGCGCAGCCGGTCCTTTTCCAGCACCAACTGGCGAGCGGTCTCCGGATCGCGGGACACCAGCACGTTGAAGGCAAGCCTGGCATTGGCAAGCACCAAGGCATGGAAGGCGCAAAGCTCGCGCCAGCCTTCCGGCGTGAACTCCAGCCCACGCTCGAATTTCTTCTTCACGTGGACCAGCATATTGCGCACGATGATGTCGCCGACCTGCTCCAGCTTGACGCAGGCGCCGATCAGCTCCTGGCAACGCAGCGCCTCGTCCTCGCTCAACGGGTTCTTGGTGACCCTGGCCAGATAGAGCTTGATCGCAGCGTGCTTCCTGTCGACACGGTCGTCGAGTGCGGCCAGCGCGCCGATCTTGTCGTCATCGGCGCTCTCATAGAGCTCGATGATCCGTTTCAGCATGATCTCGACCGTTTCGCAGACCCGCACCACCTCGCGGGTGGCGTTGGCCATTGCCTGGCTCGGCACATCAAGCGCACTTTCGTTGAGCGCCGAAAGCTCGACGACGTCGAGCGCGTTGGCGGCCTGGGGCTTGGTGCCCAACGCCACGATCCTTTCCGAGGCGCGATAGACCAGGCTCGCCAGCGGTAGGCCGGCGATCAGGATCAGGATGTTGAAGACAATGTGGGCATTGACGATCTGCTCGGGCACCGTGCTGCCCAAGAAGGCGACCGGCGGTTTGAACGTCAGGAACAGGATCAGCATGATCAGCGAACCCATGCCGCGCATCAGGAGATTGCCGATCGGCACGATACGAACGCCGGGCTCTGCGTTGCGGGTTAGAAGCGGCGCGATGATCGAAGAGCCGAGATTGACACCGAGCACCAGCACGATGCCGAGTTCGGGCGGGATGAAGCCGCGGCCGGCCAGCGTCACCATCAGCAGCACCGCGGCGATCGAGGAATGGAACAGCCAGGTGACCAACGCCGCCAGAAGATAGGCGGTGACCGGATCGCCGGAGAAGTAATCGACGATGAGCGGCATCAGCGTGCTCTGGCGCAGTGGCTCCGACGCCTGGCCGATCATCTCCAGCGACAGAAGCAGCAGGCCGATGCCGACCAGGATGCGGCCGAACTGGCGCCAGTCGCGCCGCTCGGTGGCCATGAACATGACGGTGCCGGCGACCAAGCAGATCGGCACCAGCAGCGACAGATCGAAGGTGAGCAGCTTGACCACCAGTGCCGAGCCGATCTCGGCGCCGCGCACCGCAAGCTGGCCCGACATGCCGCTGACAATACCGGAGCCGGCGAATGAGCCGACCAGCAAGGTGACGGCGGTCGAGCTTTGCAGCGCGACAGCCAGGCCGCAGCCGGCCAGAACCGCCATGAACGGATTGCGCATTGTGGCGCGCAGTTTGTGGCGCAGCACATCGCCATAGGCGCGCTCGACGCCGGTCTTCACCAAACGGGTGGCAAACAGCATCAATGCGACCGCACCGGCAAGGTGCAGCAAAACGACAGAGCCACTCATGCCCGACCCCGCAACCCAACAGATGCCAGCGACGCGGGCGCCGTGACGTCAAGGGTGCAAAAGTGGGCGCGAATCGTGGACATTGCAGACGTTGATATTACTCCGATTTATTTTAGCCGAATAATAAATTTTGCCCGGTTCCGACGCCTGTTGGCACGCGACGGAGCGTGTCGGAAATGGATGGCTGACAAAATGGTTGCATAGACTGCGGAGTTGCGGCGGGTCATGCGTCCATTCCCGGACGCCCGCTTTAAAGGTAACGCTGAATTAGTCGTTCTAAACGTAGGAAATCATTACGAAAACGTAATCTCGGTGTTCAGTTTCGGTTCATCCTCCCGGCTCTATTCCGTAGGCATCGACAACCAAGGAGTACCCGCCATGAAACGTATCGTTCTTTCCGCCATTGCCTTCTCGATGCTGGCTGCAACCACCTGGCAGGGCCAGACTGCACCTCTGAACACACCAAACGCGTCGCAGTCGAACTACAGCCAGGTCGACTGGCAAAGGCCCGGCAGGCATGTCGACGTGAACAAGCGCGTCGTAGTGAAGAAAAAGATCGTCGTGAAGCGCAGCCATTGGCGCAACGGCCAGAGATATTCCAGCTGGAAGCGTCACCAGCCGATCCGCGACTATCGCCACTATGGCCTGCGCCGTCCGGGTCCCGGGCAGGAATGGATCCGGGTCGGCAACGACTATCTGCTGGTCAGCGTTCTCTCCGGCCTGATCTTCGGCGCCATCGCCGCGCAGTGAGCCCGGAACGGCTGACCGCGCTGCGTCGGTTTAGATCGAGAAGGCGGCCCGCGGGCCGCCTTCTCTTTTTGGCCTGTGAAAACCGGGTATGATCGCCATTAGGAGTCGTCGGGCTTCGACCGTGTGATTATATGGAGGCTAAACGAGCTGTCCCCCATGCGCTTTCCGCCTGCTTTCCTCGACGAGATCCGCGACCGCGTGCCGATTTCTTCGGTGATCGGCCAGCGCGTCGCGTGGGACAGGAAGAAGACTAACGCGCCGCGCGGCGACTATTGGGCGTGCTGTCCCTTCCATGGCGAGAAGAGCCCGTCCTTCCACTGCGAGGACAAGAAGGGCCGCTACCATTGCTTCGGCTGCTCGGTTTCGGGCGACCATTTCAAGTTCCTGACCGAACTTGACGGGATGAGCTTTCCTGAAGCGGTCGAGAAGATCGCCGACATGGCCGGCGTGCCGATGCCGGTTCGCGATGCCCAGGAGGAGCGGCGCGAAAAGGAACGCGCCAGCCTGACTGACGTCATGGAGATGGCGACGGCGTTCTTCCAGGAACGGCTGCAGGGACCGGAAGGGGCAAAGGCCCGCGCCTATCTGCGCGACCGAGGGCTGACACCGGCGACGCAGCAGTCTTTCCGCCTCGGCTATGCCCCCGACAGCCGCAATGCGCTGAAGGAGCATCTTGCCGCCAGGGGTGTCCCCAAGGCCGACATCGAGGCGTGCGGGCTGGTGCGCCATGGCGACGACGTCCCGGTTTCCTACGATTGGTTCCGCGACCGCGTCATGTTCCCGATCCCGGATTCCAGGGGCAAGATCATCGCCTTCGGAGGGCGGGCACTGGCGCCGGATGCGCTGGCCAAATATATGAACTCGCCCGATACGGAGCTCTTCCACAAGGGCAACGTGCTCTACAATTTCGCCCGTGCGCGGCAAGCACTGGGAAAGGGGACGCTGGCCAAGGCCGGCACCGTCATTGCCGTCGAAGGCTACATGGATGTGATCGCGCTGGCGCAGGCCGGCTTCGAAAACGTGGTGGCGCCGCTCGGCACCGCGTTGACTGAAAACCAGCTCGAACTTCTATGGCGCATGGCTGGCGAGCCGGTGCTGTGCTTCGACGGCGACCAGGCCGGGTTGAAGGCAGCGTGGCGCGCCGCCGACATGGCGCTGCCGGCGGTCCAGGCAGGCCGCTCCGTGCGCTTCGCCCTGCTGCCGGAGGGCAAGGATCCCGACGATCTGGTCAAGGGTGACGGGCCGGATGCGTTCCGCGCCGTGCTTTCCGAGGCACGGCCGCTGGCCGACCTCTTGTGGATGCGCGAGACCGCCGGCGGCATCTTCGACACGCCGGAACGGCGGGCGGAGCTCGAAAAGACGCTACGCGAACTGACCAGCCGCATCCGCGACGAGAGCCTTCGCTATCACTACCAACAGGAAATGCGCGAGCGCGTGCAGAGCTTCTTCGGTGCCCAGCGCGGACGCCAGGGACGTCAGGACGGACGGCCAGGTGAGCGCTTCCCGGGCAGGGTCTCAGCACCCGGCGGACAGTTTGCACGTGGCGGCAATGCCGGTGGGCGCACCGCGATCACCGAAAGCCTCGGCCGCTCGGCGCTGGTCAAACGCGGCGGCGAGGGCATGTCGGTGCGCGAGGCGACGATCATTGCGGCCCTCGTCAACCATCCCGTGCTGATCGACGAGAATTTCGCCCATGTCGAGTTCCTCGATCTCGCCAATTCCGATCTGAAGCGGCTGCATGCGGCCATCCTCGACGCCATGGCGCACGATATGGCCAACAACCGCGAGGCTGTAATCGCGACGATCGAGCGGGCCGGCTGCGGTGAGATCTGGCAGCGCGCGGTGGCGCTGATCAAACGTGCGCGGCAATGGCCGGCGCTGGAAACGGCAGCACTCGACGATGCTCGCGATGCGTTCAGCCAAGCTCTCCACTTGCAGCGCAGCGCGCGCACCTTACATAAGGAGCTGAAGCAGGCGGAAGCAGCGCTCGCCAGCGATCCCACGGACGAAAATTACCGGCACCTGGTCGAAATCCAGGCGCAATTTCGCGATGTGCAGGCAACGGAAGCGCTGATCGAAGGGTTTGGCGTATCGTCGGGCAGAGCTGGGCGCGTTTAGATCGAAGCCTCCAGAAGACTGAAATGTAAGGACGTGCTTGCGCGTTGAATCAAGCGTGCGGTGCTCTAAGTCGGGTAATTGATTCGCTTTTTTCATGCGAATCATGCGAGAGGCGCTTGACCTTCCGGCAGAATGGCGGAATCAGGTCGATTCGAAACGTTAACCCGCCCCGGCATCGACGGGAATGCAGCGATGTAAGGTACTGATCACTGGACAGGCAGTCAGCTTGCCACAGATATCAGGGTTAATCTGGACTTAACGAGAGATGCAGTTACTGGCCCGGTAAAGCGCGTTCTGGAAGGAGCGCATCCAATTTGACCGGACCGGCAGCTTACGCGGCTTTGATACTCAGCCGCTTGGAGAAAATAAAGACTATGGCGACAAAAGAAAAGGAAGAAGTCGAGACCGAACGCGAGGCCGCGACCGATGGCCCTCTGCTCGACCTTTCCGACGATGCTGTCAAGAAGATGATCAAGGCCGCCAAGAAGCGCGGTTATGTCACCATGGACGAGCTGAATTCGGTGCTGCCCTCGGAGGAAGTGACCTCCGAGCAGATCGAGGACACGATGGCCATGCTTTCCGACATGGGCATCAACGTGGTCGAGGACGACGAGCAGGGCGAGGAGCCCGAAGCCGCCGATACCGCCGCTGACGCCGAGGAAGACGCCAACGAGCTGGCCGAGCAGACCGGCACTGCCGTCGCCGCCACCACGACCAAGAAAGAGCCGACCGACCGAACCGACGATCCGGTCCGCATGTATCTGCGCGAGATGGGCTCAGTCGAGCTTCTGTCGCGCGAGGGCGAAATCGCGATCGCCAAGCGCATCGAGGCCGGCCGCGAGACGATGATCGCGGGCCTTTGCGAAAGCCCGCTGACTTTCCAGGCCATCATCATCTGGCGTGACGAGCTCAACGAATCGAAGATCCTGCTGCGCGAGATCATCGACCTCGAGGCGACCTATGCCGGGCCGGAGGCCAAGCAGGCGCCGGTTGTCGAGCGTATCGAGGAAGCCAAGACCGAGGAAAAGTCGCGCCGTTCGCGCGAGGACGAGGACGACATCACCAATGTCGGCGGCGACACCCGTGGCCTGGTGGACGACGACGAGGAAGACGATGACGAGGCGAGCCTGTCGCTGGCGGCCATGGAAGCGGAACTGCGCCCGCAGGTGATGGAGACGCTCGACGTCATTGCCGACACCTACAAGAAACTGCGCAAGCTGCAGGACCAGCAGGTCGAGAACCGGCTGGCTGCCGCGGGCACGCTGTCGCCCAGCCAGGACCGCCGGCTGAAGGAATTGAAGGACCAGCTGATCAAGGCGGTGAAGTCGCTGTCCTTGAACACGGCGCGCATCGAGGCGCTGGTCGAGCAGCTCTACGACATCAACAAGCGCCTGGTGCAGAACGAAGGCAAGCTGCTCAGGCTGGCCGAAAGCTATGGCGTGCGCCGCGAGGAATTCCTCAAGGAATATCAGGGCTCGGAGCTCGATCCGAACTGGACGCGCTCGATCGGCAATTTGACTTCGCGCGGCTGGAAGGAATTCACCAAGAACGAGAAGGACGCCATCCGCGACCTGCGCGCCGAGATCCAGAACCTCGCCACCGAGACGGCGATTTCGATCCAGGAATTCCGCAAGATCGTCAACCAGGTGCAGAAGGGCGAGCGCGAAGCCGCGATCGCCAAGAAGGAAATGGTCGAGGCCAATCTGCGCCTCGTCATCTCCATCGCCAAGAAATACACCAATCGCGGCCTGCAGTTCCTCGACCTGATCCAGGAAGGCAATATCGGCCTGATGAAGGCGGTCGACAAATTCGAATACCGCCGCGGCTACAAGTTCTCGACCTACGCGACATGGTGGATCCGGCAGGCGATCACCCGTTCGATCGCCGACCAGGCGCGCACCATCCGCATTCCGGTGCACATGATCGAAACGATCAACAAGATCGTGCGCACCTCGCGCCAGATGCTGCATGAGATCGGCCGTGAGCCGACGCCGGAAGAACTGGCGGAAAAGCTCGCCATGCCGCTGGAAAAAGTGCGCAAGGTGCTGAAGATCGCCAAGGAGCCGATCTCGCTCGAAACGCCGGTCGGCGACGAGGAGGATTCGCATCTTGGCGACTTCATCGAGGACAAGATGGCGATCCTGCCGATCGACGCGGCGATCCAGGCCAATTTGCGCGAGACGACGACGCGCGTATTGGCCTCGCTGACGCCGCGCGAAGAGCGCGTGCTCAGAATGCGCTTCGGCATCGGCATGAACACCGACCACACGCTTGAAGAGGTCGGCCAGCAGTTCTCGGTCACCCGCGAGCGCATCCGCCAGATCGAAGCCAAGGCGCTGCGCAAGCTCAAGCACCCGAGCCGGTCGCGCAAGCTCAGAAGCTTCCTCGACAGCTGAGGCCGGGTGACGGATAAGCAGTTTCAAGGGCGCCGGTGGCGCCCTTTTCCGTTTGGGCACAGGCGATCACGATTGAACGCGCCGCTCTTGCGTGTCGTGCCCTACGAGAGGATAATTCCGCGACGGACGCATTCTCTGGGCGACAAACCCGGATGCCCGCCCCGGCAGTTGGACGCCGTGCTCCGTGGCACCGGAGGGAGGTGTGGCATGACAACTTACATCGTGCTGATCAACTGGACGGAGCAAGGCGCCAAAAACGTGCGCGAATCGCCGAAGCGGCTCGATGCCGCCAAGAAGCTGCTGGGAGACATGGGCGGGTCCTTCAAGGCATTTTATCTCACCATGGGGGATTGCGACATGGTGGCCGTGCTCGAAGCGCCCGACGATGCCGTCCTGGCTCGTTTCTCGTTAATGCTGGCGACGGCTGGCAACGTCAGGACTCGGACGCTCAAGGCTTTCCCGGAGGATGCCTATCGCGAGATCATCACCTCGCTCGGCTGAGCCGCGGCGCCTGAAGCGCGTCGCGCTGAACGGCCTTTGCGACGCGCTTAAGCTCTTCTTTTTATGCATGTCGTTATCGTAAAACCGCTGCGTACCCTTTGGGCGACCTGGATCAGCGAAACCGGCCATTCCGCCGGTATCGTGTCACGTTGCGGCGCAACGGCATTTCTCGGATAATCCGTGCGTGTCCTCTGGTGCCGTTTCGAAAGATGAGCAAGCCTCTGCTGACCGTCTGGTATAATACGCGCTGTCCGGTCTGTGATGCCGGTATCAGCCGGCAGAAGCGGCGGCTGATCGAGGCGGTCAAGGCCGGGCGGATCGAATTTCGCGACATCAATGCCGAACCGGCGGCGCTGGCCGGATACGGCATCGGGCTGGAGGACATCCGGCGCCGGCTGCATGCGATCGACGCCGACGGCAAATTGCTGGCCGGCGCCGATGTTGCCATTGCTGTATGGCGGACGACGCCCGGCGAAGGCTGGCTCGCAACGCTGTTCGGCAATCCCGGCGCACTGCCGTTGACGCGCTATGGCTATGATCGCTTTGCCGATCTGCTCTATGCCTGGAACCGGCGCAAAGGCCGCTGGTAACGGGTATTATTCGCTCCGCACCGAAAGGTCCGGAGATTGTTTCCAGGCCTTTCGCGTGCCCTGCTATCGAGCCACGGGCTCGCAAAGCCAGCCAACGATACGGCGCACCGCCGGCAGCACCAGCAGCAGCGTCGGAAAGGCCACCAGCCAGGACAGGCCCCAAGCCGTCAGCCAAGTGGCCAGCATGTCGGGCTGGAAGCCAAGGCTTTTCAGTGTCGAGATGAACGACACGATGAACGTCATCAGCAACGACAGCACCAGCGGGCCGAGCACGGCGGCATAGCGCGCAGGCAGCTTGCTGCGGGGGGGGTTCATGGTCATTTGGATTTCCCTGAAGCATCCGGTTCGTCGCCTTGCATCCATTCGCCGGTATTGTCGACGTAACTGCCCGGAACGACCGGGGTGGATGCGTTGCTTCACAGACGCTTACGGAGCGGCCTTCGGCCCTCATGCACCCTCTAGCTGCCCTCGCTGGCGAAATCAATCCTGCTGGTGCCATTTTCAGATACATCGTAAGTAAGATATATCTTGACTCGACCGTGGCGGGCACTTAGTTGAGATATATCGTAAGACATAACTCAAGGAGCAGACAATGCACAAAGACAATCATTTCGGGCATCATCGTTTTGGCGAACACGCCGAGCGCGTTTTCATGCATATGGCCGGCAAGTTCGGTGGGCGCGGCGGCTTTGGTCCGTTCGGGCATGGCATGAGAGGCGGCGGACGCGGCGGGCCGGGCGACATGTTCCGCGCCGGGCGCATGCTGGCCGACGGCGATCTCAAGCTGATCACGCTGTCGCTGCTGGCCGAGGCGCCGCGGCACGGCTATGACATCATCAAGGCGCTGGAGGAGCGCACCAGCGGCTTCTACAGCCCGAGCCCCGGCGTGGTCTACCCGACGCTGACCTTCCTGGAAGAGGCCGGCTACGCCGTTTCTACGGCGGAAGGCAACAAGAAGGTGTTTTCAATCACCGAGACTGGGCAGGCGCACCTCAACGAAAATCGCGAGATGATCGACCACGTGCTCGAACATCTCGAGCGCTTCGGCCGCAAGATGGCGAAGGCGCGCGACTGGTTCGGCTGGAACGATGACGGCGACGGTGGCCGGCGCGGCCGCGGCCGCTCGGAAAAGCGCGACGAGTTTCGCGCCGTGCGCCACCGGCTGCGCGCCGCGCTCGGCGAAATCGTCGATGCGCCTGAAGCAAAGCAGGCCGAGGCAATCAGCATATTGGAAGCTGCCGCAGAGGCGTTGGAAGCGTTGTCGCGCGACTGACCTCTGAGTGCCAAGCCAGCTGCGGCCCTTGCCCGCTCGGCCAAGGACCGGTACTGAAAATCATCCTGCACCGCGCTATGTGGTGCAGGATGATTGCCGTTGGAGGATACCCCATGTCTTTTCTGAAGCGTCTTTTCGGCGGAGGCAACGAAGCCGCCGAGCCAAAGACAGCGGCGCCGGCAAAGCAGATCGAGCACAAGGGATTTTTGATCAGCGCCACGCCCTACAAGGCGGAGGGCCAGTACCAGACCTGCGGCGTGGTTTCGAAGGAGATCGACGGCGTGATGAAGGAGCACAAATTCATCCGCGCCGACCGCTTTGCCGGGCTTGATGACGCTGTCGACATCTCGATCAAAAAGGGCATCCAGCTGGTCGACGAGCAAGGCGAGAAGATCTTCGGATAGATCGGCTACTACAGCCTTGGGTCGATTGGCTCGCTTTCCAACGCCAGCACGGCGAAGACACACTCGTGAACCCGGCGTAGCGGCTGCTTGGCGACAAATCGCGTTAGCGCTTCGTGGCCAAGCGCGAACTCTCTGAGCGCCAGGCTGCGCTTGCCGGCCAGGCCGCGTTCTCGGAGGCGGACGAGATTGTCGGGCGCGTCATATTCGGGACCATAGATGATGCGCAAATATTCCGGGCCGCGGACCTTCAGCGCCGGCTGGATGAGCCCCTTCTTGCCACGGCTGACGAAGTCGCATGGTTTGACCACCATGCCTTCGCCGCCTGAGCCAGTCAGCGCTTCCCACCAGGCGACGGCCTCGGCACACGCGCTGCCGTCGGCCAGATCAACCATACGCCATCGAGTCGGCGTGACCACGCCGCCACGGGCAGCCAGACGGTCCGCGAGCGACATGTGCCAGACATGGTCCTGGTCAAACCAAACACGTCCCTCGCTGGCCAGCAGGTGGAAAGGCGCGGCCTTAAGGTCCTCGACGCCCGAAACTGGCCATACGTAGGGTGCCCAGGCGGTGGCGTATTTGGCTGCGCGGACGGCCCGGTCTTCAAGGCGTGCGTTCAGGCCGGCTGCATCGACGCCGCGCGCCATCGCACGGGCCAGCGCCTCGCTGCTGGCCTTGAGACCGGCGGCAGAGGATGTGGCCACAGGCGCATACTGGCTTTCGATCAGACTGCCGGCCTTGGCCGACCAAGGCATTATCTCGGCGTCCAGCAGCAGCCAGTCGCTGTTCAATTCCTTCCACAGATCCGCCGCGTCGACCTCGGTGCGAAGACGGGCGAGCAGGTCCTCCGTCATGGCAGTGTCATTGAAAAAGGAGCGTCCGGTGCGGGTCCAGATTGCGCCGGTTTCGTCGCCAGGGACCCCGAAGCGGCTGCGTGCCGCCTGCGCGTTCCGGCAGAGCGCGATCACTGCCCGCGAACCCATGTGCTTCTCCTCGCACACGATCTGCGCAACGCCGCGCTCGCGGAAGTAAGCGAAGGCATCCTCCGGACGTTCCAGCCAGCCGTCCTGGCTGCTGGTCTCGGACGGCGACATGGTCGGCGGCAGATAGATCAGCCATTGCGGCGAGAGCGCGAAGCGGCTCATCACCTCCAGTGCTGCCGACGCGTTCTCCTCGGCCACGACAATCCGGCCCCTCAGTCCGGTCTCGATCCAACGGCGACCGGAGACATCCTGATAATCGAGCACGCCGTCGGCGTCGGCCTGTGCCGATTTACCGGGACCGGACCCGCCCAGCGGACGTATCGGCTCCGACCAGGTCTCGATTGCCGACACCTCGACCAGTTCGCGTTCCGGCCAGCGCAAGGCCGTCAGCTTGCCGCCAAATACGCATCCGGTGTCGATGCACAGGGTGTTGTTGACCCATTCGGCCGATAGCGTGGGCGTATGTCCATAGATAATGGCCGTCTTGCCACGATAGGCCGCAGCCCAGTCGGCACGGACGGGCAGCCCGAACTCGTCGGTCTCGCCTGTGGTCTCGCCGTACAGAGCGAACTCGCGCACAGCGCCGGAACCGCGTCCGATCATCTCTTCCTTGAGGCCGGCATGGGCGACGGCGAGGCCTCCGCCATCGAGCCAGACATGGCTGCGCAGGCCGTCGAGAAAGGCCGGCAGCGCCTCGCGCAGGCCTCGGTCCTGTGCATTTAGCTGATCGACAGTCTGCTGGAGGCCGTGAGCGACCGTGACCTTGCGGCCTTCTAGCCAGCGGCTGAGTTTGCGTTCATGGTTGCCCTGGACACAGTAAGCCGTTCCAGCCGCGACCATGCTCATGGCAATGCGGAGTACGTTGGGCGAGTTGGGGCCGCGATCGACGAGGTCGCCGACAAAGACGATCTTGCGGCCCTCTGGTGGAACCACGGTGACCGTTCGGTCGCCCTGATGCTCAGACCAGACGATGCTGTAGCCCAATCGAGCGAGCAGGATATGAAGCTCATCCGAACAGCCGTGGATGTCGCCAATGATATCGAACGGGCCATGGTCGTCGCGCTTATCGGTCCACAGCGGCTGTCGCGACACCTCGGCCGCGTCGATGCTGGCCTCGCTGGTAAGCTTCCAGACTTGGCGGAAGCCCTCGCGTTGGAGGCCGCCAAGACCCTTGCGGATCTCGGTTGTCATGCGCTGGGCGACCCCGGCGCCGAACGGCCGGTCGGCTCGCACCGCATTGCGTGCGACGCACACCTCGACGCCTGGATCGAGGACCACGGCGACCGGCAAAGCGTGCCACTTGCGCGCCAGCTCAATCCAGGCCTTGCGGTCGGCGGCTCGCACATTGGTGGCGTCGATGACGGCCAGCCTGCGGTGTTTGAGCCGCTTGCCGGCTATTTCGCGAACCAGGTCGAAGGCATCCGCAGAGACGTCCTGGTCGGTTTCGTCGTCGGAGATCAGCGCCCGGCACTGGTCCGAGGAGATAATCTCGGTCGTCAGGAAATGCTTGGCGGCGAAAGTCGACTTGCCCGATCCGGTCGAGCCGATCAGCACGACGAGGGCGAAGTCAGGAATGGTGAGGTTGGTCTTATCGGGTTCTCTCATCGGGTGAACACCGCCATCTGTGTGGGGGCGCCGAGGGTCGGGTCCTCGGCTCCGATACCGCTGAAGGTGGCTGCATAGCCATAGATCTCGGTGATTTTGGCCGCCCAGGCTTGGAACTGAGCCCGGCTCCATTCGAAACGGTGATCGGGATGGCGAAATGCGCCAGGGACCAGTCTTGGAAACAGAGCGTTGTAGTCCGCATTCGGAGTGGTCACGATGACGGATTTGGGCGCCGTCTCACCGAAAACGATGCGTTCGACCAGGGGCAGCCTGTCCTCGTCGAGATGCTCGATGACCTCGACCAGAACGGCGACGTCGGCTGCGGCCCAACGGCTGTCCCGGTAGGTCAGCGATCCATGCAGCAGCGTGACCCGGGCCTCGGGCGGCCCGCCTAATTCGTTCAGCTTGAGACGCTTTGCGGCCCATTCCAGTTCGCGCGCCGCCGGATCCAGACCGAACAGCTTGTGGATCCATCGCTCGCGCACCAGCCTGTCGAGCAGCTTACCTTCACCGCATCCCAGATCCGCAACCGTGGTTCCTCCCGTCGCCCGAATGGCGTGGACAACTGCGTCCATGCGCAGATCGTTGAGCCGGATAGGCGTCTCAAGCGCTTCCTCGGGCGTGGCGCGCAACTCGGCAGGTCGTGCCTCGCCAGACGTCTCGGGAGCCAGCCGCTCCAGGGCGATGCGGGTCAAGGCCCTGCGATTGCCCAGATAGCGGCGCACGATCAGGTCTTTGGCCGGATGATTTTCCAGCCAGCCTTCGCCTTTGGACAGCAGCTTGTCGATCTCTGCTTCGCCGACCCAATAATGCTTGGCATCGTCCATCACCGGGATCAGCACGTAGAGGTAGTTCAACAAGGCGCTGAGCCGGCCCGTGCCGGTCAGCTTCAGATGGCCGTATCGGGGCTCGCCTGCAACACCCCCGATTCCTTCGATTGGCGTCAGATCGACTGTCCAGCCCAAGGGTTCGAACAAACTTCGAACCAGAACCTCACCGCCGCGCATTGGCAGTGGCGTAACCACGGCTTCCAGCGGCAGTTCGCTGTCGGCCAGTTCCTGGCGCTCCTTCGATATACCGGTCATCGCCGTCCGCAGCATTTTATTCAGCGCCACCGACAGGAAGGATGATGCTGCGTAAGGCCGGTCGTTCACATATTGGTCAAGCAGGCCTTCTGCCTGGCCCTTGCCCCGCACCAGTCCCACAGGATCGACATCGAGCAGGAGTGCAGCCTCGCAACGGTCTTCGGTTGCCTCGGGATAGAACAGCCACGCCTTGCCGAAAGACAGGTCGGTCTCGTGCAGGCGATCCGGATGCTTGTGCAGCAAGAAGCCGAGATCGGTGGCCGGACGGTGCGTTGTGGCAACGGAAAGGAACATCCGCGACCGATAGCGCAGACAAGCGGAATAACCAATGGCGGTTGTGTGGCCCACCACAATAGGTTGTGCCAACGACAACAAGGGCAGGCGCCGGGCGCCTGCCCTTGTACAATTCAGACGATCCTGACGCTTTACGCCGCGGTGGCGACGCGCTCGGCATTACCGGTCGCGGCCACAATGGCGTCGACCTTGGTCGAGGCCTTGGCCAGCGCTGCTGCCACCGCATCGGCGCCCATGCCGACTCCTTCGATGCGGATGACCTCGACATCGGTCATGCCGAGGAAGCCAAGCACGCTGCGCAGGTAGGGAATGGCGTGATCGAACTGCACGGCCGCACCTTCGGAATAGATGCCGCCCGAAGCCAGCACGATATAGACCTTCTTGCCGGTGACGAGGCCCTTGGGGCCGTTCTCGCCATAGGCAAAGCTCTTGCCGGAACGGGCAATGTGATCGACCCAGGACTTCAGCGTCGAGGAGATGTTGAAGTTGATGAAGCCGGTGGCGAGAATCACCGTATCGGCCGCGAACAGTTCATCCAGAACGACATCGGAAACGCCAACGACTTCAGCCTGGCGTGAGGTGCGCGCTTCGGCCGGCGTGTAGATGCCGGTCGCATAATCGGCATCGATGTGCGGCAACGGATTGGCGACGAGGTCGCGCACGACAAGCGTGTTCGACGGATCGGCGGCAACAAGCTTTTCGGCGAATTCAGTAGCAATACGGGTCGAGTGTGAGGCAGCGCCGCGCGGGCTCGATGTGACAAGAAGGATGGACATAATGGGGTCTCCAGGGTTGGATCAAAATCTCCCGGCAGATATGTGTGCGCAGACCCATTTGAAAAACTGGTATATTTTGTATATTATCCATCTAAAATGTGGATTGAACGATGCAACCGAACCCGACGCTTGACCAACTGCAGATCCTGGTTGCGGTGGCCGAGACCGGCAGCTTCTCGGCCGCCGGGCGCAAATTGAATCGCGCGCAATCGGTGATCAGCTACGCCATCGCCAACCTCGAAGCGCAGCTCGGGCTGAAGCTGTTCGAGCGCGAGGGCACGCGTGAACCGCAACTGACCGATGTCGGCAAGGCGACGCTGGAAGATGCGCGGCGCATGGTCGGCGTGCTGCAACGCATCCGCTCGCGTGTCGACGGATACCGGCAGGGATTGGAGGCGGAAGTTACGCTGTCGGTCGACGTGACGCTACCGTCGCCGGTGCTGGTTCGGGTGCTAAAGGCATTCGAGGCGCAGTTCCCGGCCGTGACGCTGCGTCTGCATATCGGCTCGCTTGGCCTTATCCTCGATCATGTTGTCGGCGGACAGGCCGATCTCGGCATCGGGGGGCTTCTGGGTGAGACGGACGTGAATCTGCTTCGCATCGGCTTCTTCTCCCTGGTGCCAGCCGCAGCGCCTGATCACCCCCTGGCGCTGCTGCCTAGACCAGTGGCGCTAGAGGATGTCCGCGAACACATCCAACTGGTCGTCTCGGACCAGTCCGAGCGTACGCGCGGGCGTGACTATGGCGTCTTCGCCTACCGCACCTGGCGGCTGACGGATGTGCGCACCAAGCACGTGCTGATGCGCGAGGGGCTGGGCTGGGGCGGGCTGCCGCGATGGCTGATTGCCGATGATCTGGCGACCGGCCGGCTCGTCGAACTCGATCTCGAGCCTTACAGCGAAGTCCGCTCGCCGCTCTATGCCATGCACCGCGCCGATCGCAGCCCGAAACCGGCGGCCGCCTGGCTGATCGACCAGTTCAAGCGCCAGCTAGGCTGTTTCAACGAGTTCGAACCGGGTGAGATACCTGAGGAGGAGCCGGAGACAGGCCGTCGATCAGCGCCATGAGAACGGCGCGATAGTCCTCGATCGATGCTCCAGTTTCGATGGCGAGCGCTGCGCGGTCGAAGGCGGCTGCGAGCACCGCGGTCAGTGCTTCCACAGGCAGTCTCGTCATGGAGTGCGAGCGCATCGCGGTAACAAGGCCTTCGCGCAGCGAACGGTTGCCATGGCGATTGTCGATCGCATCCATGGCGGCGCGGCCGAGCACGGCCGGGCCGTCAAGCAGCAAGAGCCGCGTACGGCCGGGCGCACGCATGGCAGCCAGATAGGCATCCGAGCCGGCAATCAGCGCATCGCGGGCAAATAGCGAAGGCGGCGACGCGCGTTCGATCTCTTCCGAGACGGCTTGCGCCTCCTGTTCGACCACAGCGGCAAACAACGCCTGCTTGTCGGCAAAGTGATGATAGAGCGCGCCGCGCGTGACGCCGGCAGCGGCGGCGATCTCGGGTGTGCCGGTCTCGGCATAGGACTTTTCGGTGAACAGTTTGCGAGCCGCGGCGATGAGCTCGGCGCGTGTCGCGGCGGTGCGATCACGGTTGGAGCGACGAGCGGATCCTTGTTGCATACATGCAGCCTGTATGTTAATTCCATTTACCTGCAGACTGTATGTTATTTGCCGGGAGAAGGAAAGATGAGGACGACGAGCTATTATCCGGTGCTGATGACGAGCGACGTTGCCGGCACGGCAGCCTTTTATGTTGCGCATTTCGGCTTCAAGCCGCTGTTTGAGGCCGACTGGTACGTGCATCTGCGCTCGGCCGAAGACCGTCGCGTCAACCTCGGCATCGTCCAGGGCGATCATGAGACGATCCCGGAGGAAGGGCGGGGCCGCACATCTGGCCTGCTGATCAATTTCGAGGTCAGGGATCCGGATGTCATCTATGAGCGGATCACCGCCGTTGGCCTGCCGATCCTGCGAACGCTACGCGACGAACCCTTCGGCCAGCGCCATTTCATCACCAGGGATCCCAACGGCGTGCTGATCGACGTGATCAGGCCGATCCCGCCGAGCCCAGAATTTATGGCGCAATATGCGCAGGGTGCTGCGGCGCGCTAACTCGCCCGCGCCAACGGCATCACGGTGACCTGAGTAATGCCGGAGCGGCGCACCACCGTGCACAGTGTCTCGCGGCCGATTCGCTCGGCGTCGAGCATGCGCACCAGATCGTCGACGCCGGTGACCGGGCGGCCGTCGATGGCGGCAATAATGTCGCCTTCCCTGAGGCCGGCTTTGGCCGCCGGGCTGTTCTTTTCGACGGTGCGCAGGCGCACCGCCGTGCTGCTCGATACTTGCGACAAAAGAGCTGCGCGGCGCGGCAGGTTGGTGGTGTCGGCGGAAACGCCGATGAAGGCACGGCGCACACGGCCGAAGCGGATGATTTCCGAGATGACGAAATTGGCGGTGTTGGAGGCAACCGCGAAGGCGATGCCTTGCGCACCGTGGATCATCGCGGTGTTAACGCCGATCACCTCGCCGGCCGAGGACACCAGCGGGCCGCCGGAATTGCCGGGGTTGAGCGCGGCGTCGGTCTGGATGACGTCGTCGATCAGCCGGCCGGTGGAGGCGCGCATCGAGCGGCCGAGTGCCGAGACGACGCCAGTGGTGACGGTCCATTCGAAGCCGAGCGGATTGCCGATGGCAATTGCAATCTGGCCGCGCCTCAAACGCTTGGAATCGCCAAGCGGCGCAACATCGGCAAAGTTGCCGTCGGCGCGCACCAGCGCAATGTCGGTGTCGGGATCGCGGCCGAGCACGCGGCCTTCCCTGGAGGCGCCGTCCGGCATTGACACGCGCACGCTGCGCGCATCGCCGACGACGTGGAAGTTGGTGACGACCAGCCCGTCCTGCGCGATGACGAAGCCGGAGCCATGGCCGCCCGGGCCACCGATGCGCTCGATGCGGCAGACGGCGGGCCCGATGCGGTCGACGGCATCGGCGACCGTCGCCGAATAGGCATCGAGAAGGGCATCGTCATATTGCAATTGCTGGGCGGGCAGGGCCATCCGAGGGCTCCGTTTGGAACAAGATGAACAATGCCTATATGTGCGGAGCGGCCGGACCGGCCGCGACCTGACCAGATGGCCAGTCACATGCCCAAACTAGCCGTCAGGCGAGTATCCGCCAACGTCCTGCCGGGCGATATCTGGGTCACGAAGAACCCAGGAGATAAATCATGAGCGATTTCAATCTGAGCACGTTTTCCGACGCCATTGCCGACATCGCGGCAGCCGCGGCACCAGCGACGGCCAGCTTCGCGACGCACCACCGGACGTCAACTGCTTTCCACTGGCGGGACGGCTATTTCGTCACTGCCGAGGAGGCGGTCGAGGCCGGCGAGGAGATCGAGCTGACGTTTTCTTCGGGCGAAGCCGTCAAGGCGGAACTGGTCGGCCGCGACCCGTCCACCGGCACGGCCGTTTTGAAACCGGCCGGCGCGCCGGGCGCCCCGTCACTGGTAAAGGCGGATGCGGTGCGGCCGGGCAATCTGGCGGTCGTGGCGGGCAATAGCGACGGCACCTCGCTCGCTACCTTCGGCACGGTCGGCGAGGTCGGCCCGGCCTGGCGTTCAATGCGCGGCGGCACGATCGACCGGCGCATCAACCTTGCCGTCAATGCCGGCGGCCGTTTCGAGGGTGGCCCTGTGCTCGACGCCAAGGGTGGACTGATCGGCATGCTGCTGTTCGGGCCACGCCGGCGGGCGCTGGTCATGCCTTACGAAACGATCGAGCGGGCAGTCACGACGCTGCGCGAGAAGGGCCATGTGGCGCGCGGCTATCTTGGCGCCGGCCTGCATCCGGTCCGCAATGGTGATACACAGGGCGCCATGGTGATGAGCCTCGACGATAACGGGCCGGCGAAATCAGCCGGTCTCAGTCTCGGCGACATCATCGTGTCGTGGAACGCGGAGACGGTGCATGGCCCGCGCGAGCTGATCCGCAAGCTCGGGCCGGACAGCGCCGGTGCCTTGGTCACACTCGGCGTGGTGCGCGGCGGCGAGAACCGTGAGGTTTCCCTGACCATCGGTGAAAAGCCACTGAGCTGAGGGATAGATGGTAAGCGGCGAGGTCGCTGGCAGACGGCTGACGGTGCTGATCGCGCTCGGTGACGTCGAGCGCGCGCGAAGTCTGTCCGCCGTTCTCGCCGCGACCGATGATCTGCGGCCGGTTCTGGCCGGCGAAGTCGACGGGCGTGAGGCGGCGGATGTCGCCATCGTCGATGATCATGGGCTACAAGGCGGGCTCGTCGACGCGGCTATGCCTCGCGTGCTGCTATCGTCGCGAGCGGCCCGCGAACGGCCGGCCGATACAGTGTTTGCCGTGCTGCCCGTGCAAGCGGACGAGTTGCTGATCGCCGCCGCCGCGCGGCTCGCGGCTGCGGGCTACCGGATTTCGCGCGACAGCCATGCTCTATCCGATCGGCATCACGATTTGACCTTCCATGACAGCGACCGGTTCGAAGAGGAACCGACTGACGAGCATATCGTCCGGCCGACGCTTTCGCCGCGGGAAAGCGAGGTGCTGGCGCTGCTGGCCGAGGGCGCCCCCAACAAGGTCATCGCGCGGCGGCTGAACATCTCCGTGCATACGGCGAAGTTCCATGTCGCAGCGATCCTGACGAAGCTCGGTGCCGCCAACCGCACCGATGCGATTGCCATCGCCATGCGGCAGGGCCTGGTGCTGGTCTAGCTCGTCTCAAGGCCGACGCAGCGTAACCCGCATCCGGTGTGTTGGGCCTTGCGCGGCGGTTCTCAGCCGCGCAAGGATCGTGTCTTTCATGTTGAAGGAAGGCGCAAGGATGTCGCTCAAGGGAAAGACGCTTTTCATCTCCGGCGGGTCGCGCGGCATCGGGCTGGCGATTGCGCTGCGCGCCGCGCGCGATGGCGCCAATGTGACGATCGCGGCCAAGACCGCCGAGCCGCATCCGAAGCTGCCCGGGACGATCTACACAGCGGCGCACGAGATCGAGCAGGCCGGCGGCAAGGCGCTGCCGGTGCTGTGCGACATTCGGGATGAAGAACAGGTCGCCGAAGCGGTCGCCAAGACCGTGGAGAGGTTCGGCGGCATCGATATCTGCGTCAACAACGCCAGTGCCATCCAACTCACCGGCACGCTGGAGACTGATATGAAGCGCTACGATCTGATGCACCAGATCAACACGCGCGGCACTTTTCTCGTCTCCAAAATGTGCATTCCGCACTTGAGGTTGGCGGAAAATCCTCACATCTTGAATCTGGCGCCGCCGCTCGACATGAAGGCCAAGTGGTTCAAGAACCATGTCGCCTACACGATGGCAAAGTTCGGCATGTCGATGTGCACGCTGGGCATGAGCGCCGAGTTCGCCAGGGACGGCATTGCGGTCAATTCGCTATGGCCGATCTCGACCATCGACACGGCGGCGGTGCGTAACCTCCTGGGCGGGGCGACGGTGGCGGCGATGAGCCGTTCGCCCGACATCATGGCCGATGCGGCATACGCCATCCTGGTCAGGCCGTCGCGTGAGGCGACCGGCAATTTCTACATTGACGAAGAAGTGCTGCGCGCTGAGGGCGTCAGCGATTTCTCGGCCTATGCGCCGGGTGCGACAGGCCCGCTCGCCGGCGACTTTTTTGTGCCGGACGAGGTGTTCGGCCGGTCGGATACCAAAATCAAAGGTATCTACTGACGGAAAGTATCTCGCTACAGAAGTATCTCTCAAAAGACCGGCACAGACGCGTGCTCAGTCTTCGGCTTTCTTGGCTTTGCCAAGACCCATCAGCCGGTCGATATAGGCAAGCATCAGTGCCGACAGAACGAAGGCCAGATGAATAATGGTCAGCCACATCAGCTGGTCAGTCGTGTAGGAGACCGAGTTCAGGAACACCTGCAAGAGGTGGATCGAGGAGATCGCTACGATTGTCGAGGCGACCTTGACCTTCAGCGAGCCGACATCGATCGTGCCCAGCCAATGCACCTTGCCATCATTTTCATCGAAGCGGCTGACGAAGTTTTCGTAACCCGAGATGATCACCATCACCACCAGTGAGGCGACCAGCGCGGCATCGATGAGGCCGAGTATTTTCAGGATGGTGTCGGTGTCATCGAGCGTGAAGGCGACGGAGACGAACTCGAACAGCTTGTTGCCGAAGGACACGGCATAGATGGCAAGTGCCGCACCCAGTCCGAGATAGAAGGCGACCAGCAGCCAGCGCGAGGCGAGAATGATCGATTCGATGGCGAGTTCGAGGCGCTTCATGCGGCGATTCGGGCTCCGTTGTCGGAGCGCCGTATTTCGGGCAGGCTGCGGCGGTTTGCAAGGTTTCAAAAAAACGAAACCCCGCCGGGGAGGGGAACCGGCGGGGCTCGTGTGTCCCGCTGGAGTCGGGACAGGGCAGGGAACGCCCTTTCCAGAATCTGGGATGGGTAACCGCGCGTTTCAAGATTGATGACCGCGCGATTCAATTGTTGATCAAATCGCGCGGTTCACATTGCGGTTTATTGGGCGCTGGCCACCGGCGCTACCAGGGGGGTAATCCGGCGGATGGCGACGCGGCGGTTCTCGCGGTTGGGTCCCGACGTGTTGACCTTGAGATACTCCTCGCCATAGCCCTGCGTCGTCAGGTTCTCCGGCGGGATGCCAAAGGCGTTGGTCAAGGCTTCGGCGACCGCCTCGGCGCGGCGGTCGGACAGAGCAAGGTTCGCTTCCGGTGTGCCGACAGCGTCGGTATGGCCCTCGATCAGGAAGCTCTCGGCCGGGTTTTTCTTCAGCAGCTTGTCCATGGCGCTGGCAACACCCTCCAGCTTCTGGACCTCGGTGTCGGAAATCGAGGCCGAACCGAATTCGAAGTTGAGCGTGTCGAGGTCGATGCGGCGGGCGATGTCGCGCACGCGGGCCGAGCGCTTGACCTCGTCGATCGAA
This sequence comes from Mesorhizobium sp. M0106, assembly GCF_040322715.1. NCBI lineage: Bacteria > Pseudomonadati > Pseudomonadota > Alphaproteobacteria > Hyphomicrobiales > Phyllobacteriaceae > Mesorhizobium > Mesorhizobium sp. M0106. The sequence goes on from NZ_JAMYUA010000014.1 coordinate 46,291, forward strand.
TAGAGGCGCTGGACCCTCTCGACCGGCGGCCGTTCGAGGAAGGTGTAGTAGTCGTCCGGATCCTCGACCTCTTCGGAATCCAGAATGTATTCCTCTTGCGGGATGGTAAGGCGCATCGGCGGCAGGTCGTCGCCCGGGTCGCGCCAGTCTGCATCATCATCATAGTTCCGCTCGTCGACATAGCTCAGCACATATTCACGGCCGTCGGGCGCGATGCGTGAGCGCTGGATGACGTCGCCGTAGCGGTTGCGGATGGTGACGATCCGGACACCATTGTCGCGCTCGACGATTTCCCGGGTGCGATCGCCCGACAGGTCCTCATAATAGACATTCCTGGCGCCACGATGCATGCGCGGGGCATCGCTGCTTTCGACGAACGTCTGGTTGTTGAACTGTAGGATGACGCGGTCGCCGAATTCCCTGACGACGTTGGTGCCCTGGGGGCGCGGACGGCGGCGAACATCCTCGATGTCCGGCGCACGCTCGACACGCTTGCCCTTTTCCTCCGTCACCGGAACGATCTTTTCAGGCTTGATCGCCTGCTGGGCCGCCTTGTCGTCGGTAGGTGGCGGTCCCTCCTCGACCGGAGCCGGCTTCGGGGCTTCCACCTGGTTCTCGCCCTGCTGGGCGGGCTGGTTGCCCTGCTGCTTACCGGCATTTTGGCCGCGCTCCTTGCCACCCTTGCGCTTGCGCAAGACATCCTTCTGGCTGTCCAGAACAGGTGCCTCGTTCGGATTGGCCTGGGCTTCACCCTGGACCGGATTTTCACCCTGGACAGGCGCGGCCTGGCCAGTCGAAGGCTGTTCGCCGGTCGAGGGCTGTTGCTCTCCTGTCACCGGCTGTTCGCCGACAGGCCTCTTGCCACGTTTCTTGATCTTGTCCTGGGGCTGTTCGCCCTGGACGGGAGCGGCCTGCTGCTCGGTCGGAGCCGGTTGGGCCTGTGGGGTCGCTTCCTTATTGGTCGGCGCCGGCTGGCCTTCCGGCTCCGTGGCGGGTCCGGTCAATTCAGCAGGCTTCTTGCGCTTGCCCGGCTTTTGTCCGGGCTCGACAGTCGGAGCCTGTTCTGCCGGGGCAGCCTCGATCTGCTGGTTCTGTTTTTGCTTCTTCTTGCGCGGATTGATGTTGGGCTGGTTGTCGTTTGCCGGCGCTGCCTGCTCGGCCGGTTGTTCCGATGGGGCCGCTTCGATCTGCTGCCGATTGCGCCGCTTCTTGCGGGGTTGCTCGGTCTCGGCCGGAGCGATCTGCTCGGCCGGAGCAGATTCTGTTTGCTGCTGCTGATTGCGCCGCTTCTTGCGGGGTTGCTCGGACTCGGCTGGAGCGATCTGCTCGGCCGGAGCGGATTCTGTTTGCTGCTGCTGATTGCGCCGCTTCTTGCGGGGTTGCTCGGACTCGGCTGGAGCCGCCTGCTCGGCCGGAGCGGATTCCGTTTGCTGCTGCTGGTCGCGCTTCTTCTTTCTGGGCTGCTCTGCCTGCTGGCTTTGCGCGCAGGCCTCCGCCGACTCGCCCTCGGCGCAACTCGATTGCACTGGGATGAACGGCGCTGCGGTGCGTTGCACGGGGCTGAATGCGGCATTGCCTTGCAGCGGGAACGCGCCTAGCGGCGCGGACGCCATCAACAGGCCAAGCGCCGTGCCTGCCAGAATCCGTGGTTGGCGTTTCATCATAAACACTCCTTGTGGCGTCCCATCCCTGCCCAAACTTTCAGCAACCATGTTTGGTTCCTGTTTGTAGGTTCTAGCTGTGGCACAGGGCGATTGACCGGCGTTTTGAAGGCGACTTCATGTCATTCGTATGGTCCTGGCGTATGTTCCGGCGTATGGTCCCGGCGTATCGTTCGGACGAGGGTGCACGGTTGCCGTGCTTGACCTTGAAGCGTCCGAGGGCCACATGCCGACGATGGAAAAGCCGTTCTGGAAGACCAAGACGCTCGAGGCGATGACCCCGGCCGAGTGGGAATCACTCTGCGACGGCTGCGGCAAATGCTGCCTGTCCAAACTCGAAGACGAGGACACCGGCGAGATCTACTGGACCAGCGTCGGCTGCCGGCTGTTCGACGCTGGAAGCTGCCGCTGCTCCGACTATGCCAACCGGCTGGCGCGTGTTCCGGATTGCGTCGGGCTGACGCCGCAGAATGTGCGCACCATCAGCTGGCTGCCCAAGACCTGCGCTTACCGGCTGGTCGCCGAGGGCCGCGACCTCTATTGGTGGCACAGGCTGGTGTCTGGAAGCGACGAGACCGTGCACGAGGCCGGCATCTCGATGCGCGGCCGGGTCAGCGCCAGCGAGACCGACCTTGCCGAGCCGGACGACTATTTCGACCATATGCTCGCGGACGAGCCTTAGGATTTTACCGCGAAATCGAGAATCCGGAACGACGGCAAAACGGACGTTGTCCATCCACCATGCCCACCCTATGCAGCACCGCCGTCCATAACACCGGTTCCAGAAGCGAGAGACTATTCCGGTTCTGCCTTATGAACTGGAGATGAACGGCCGGTTCGCAAAAAATTCAGACAGACAGGTGCATTCTCCTCCCATCGGTTCGACGAAAACGTGTGGAAACCCTCAACAAGGAGAGAAGACAATGTTCAACACCATCAAGACGGCGGCTCTTTCGGCTCTTGTCGGCCTTGGCACGCTTGCTGCCATCCCCGCTCATGCTGACAGCATCTATCTCGGCTTCGGCAACAACCAAGATCCGCGCGTCGGCGTCTATACCGGCGACGAAGATGATGGTTACTATCGCGAACACCGTCGTCATGGCGGCTGGCGCCGGTCCTGTTCGCCGGAGCGTGCCATCGACAAGGCCGAACGCATGGGCCTGCACCGCGCCCGCATCATCGACATCAACCGCCGCACGGTCAAGGTCGCCGGCCGCCAGTATGGCGACCGCGTCGTGATCGTATTCGCCAACGAGCGCGGCTGTCCGATCATCTATCGCTAAGGTCTTCGGGCCTGCGGCCGGCTGACTTGCAGCCGGTAGAGTAGCGGAGCCCTTTCCGCCAGGACGGAAAGCGCGGCTCAAAAAACCCCGGAGGATCGATCCTCCTGGGTTTTTCATGCTGCAAGCGATGATCATTTCAATTCGAAAGTCACCGTCACCTGTGCGGTATAGGAATTTTCGCCGGCTTGCACCGGGACCGACGCACCGGCGGCATCGAATGCCTTGGCGTTGATCGGCAGCGGCGGTGGTGCGAAATTCTGGTCGGTGATTTCCAAGACCCGGCCGATGCCGACGCCGGCCGCTTCGGCCAGCGTCTTGGCCTTGGCCATGGCATTGGCGACGGCCTTCTTGCGCGCCTCGGTGACGGCTGCCGCCGGATCGTCGTTGGAGAAGGAGATGCCGCCGCCCTGGTTGACGCCGAGCGACACCGCCTTATCGAGAATGTCGCCGGTCTTGTCGATGTCGCGGATGCGCACCGAAAGCGTGTTGGTCACCTGGTAGGCGACAAGCTCGGCCTCCTGGCTGCCGTCGGGCTTGTTGGCGTAGTTATAGCGCGGATTGATCTGGATGCCCGCGGTCTGCAGGTCGCGCTCCTTGATGCCGGACGATTTCATGGCAGCGATCACTGCGGCCATGGCGTCGTTATTGGCATCGAGCGCTGCACGTGCCGTCTTGGCTTCGCGCATGACGCTGAGCGTCAGCAGAGCCAGATCGGGTGCTATCGCCGCCTCGCCTTCACCGGTGACAACGATACGCGGCGGCGGTGGCGAATCGGCGGCGGCCGCGATCGCCGGAAATGCGATTGCGGCGGCAATCGCCAGGGGCAAAATACGTCTGGTCATGAAATCTCCTCGATCTGGGATCCCAAGACAGCCGAGTGTTGGCCGGCGTCCAATGGGCGACGTGCAATAGGTTATCAATATGGGCTGATTTGGGCGATCTCTGCCAGCCCCCTTGGAACGCCTGCTCGGAAAGCCCTCGGAAAGCCTTGTGCGGTTCAGGGAAAATCACTAATCCAGCGCCGTGGGGCCTGTAGCTCAATGGTTAGAGCCGGCGGCTCATAACCGCTTGGTTGGGGGTTCGAGTCCCTCCGGGCCCACCATTGGCTTTTGTGGCCGTTGATTTAATTGGATTTTTTGGCCATTTTTGTCCCACCTCTTTCAACCCCCTCAGAAAGTGGGACAATTTTGTTCTCTTTTCGATCGATAACCAGCAGGTATTTCGCCGCTCTCGCTACCTTCCGGCGACGCGCTTTCTTGATGTAGTGGTCGGGCTGCTGGTACGTAGTCCACCCATATATCGCCTTCAGCTGCTCGTGCGTCGCGCCGTTCTCAGCGGCGATCGTCGCGCCGGCCTTGCGAATTCCATGAGCACTGCAGTGCGGCAGCTCAGCTTGATCACACCACTGGCGCATCTTGTTGCCCAGACCGTTCTCCGAGAACGGGCGACCATACTCATTGACCAGGAAGGTCATCTGGTCGGAGGGCGTGTGCTCAAGTTCCGCCTCTAGTTCGGGCAGAAGCGGGAGCTCCACCAACACCGCATCCTTGTTACGACTGGTCTTCCCAGGCTTAATTCTGATCCACTTCTCCCACTGCTCGGTCTCCTCGTTGTAGACGAGCGTGATGTGCTGTCGACCGAAGATCGCGACGTCGGACAACCGCAGGCCAGTAAACATGAAGATCGAGAGCGCACGTCTGGCTGCGGTACCCAGCGGATGCCGCTTCTCATATTGAACGATCTCCGACACGTCCCATGCGTGCCAGCCGTCGCCGCTCTTTAGCCGTCTGATGCCGCGGGCGGGATTGGAGTCGACGCCCGGAATCTCTGTGTCCTTTGCCCACTCAAACATCGCGCTGATGGCTTTTACGATATTGTTTGCCGCGCCAAGGGCGTCGAGCCTGGTGTCCCTGATCTCCTTAACATGAGACCGTTTCATACCGGCGAATGGCAGAGATCCCTTGGTGGGATACTGAGGATCCGGGTCACCTTCGAGGGGATGAGGTAATTCGCATACGCGCTCCAGAATTGCTCGTCGGCGCGCCATAGTGTCTTGGGTGATTTCCGTGCCGCCCCGACGGTAATACTCCTGGCAAAGCCACAGCAACGTGCCTTTCTTCGCTGGCTCGGAAGGCTTGGGGAGGCGCCGGCAAATCTCGGGAAGAGTGCCGGGCCGAACATAAGTGACCTCGGCGCGCGCGCACCGCAGTTCCTCGAGGAACTCGTCGCTGCCGGTCGGTTCACGGAGCCGGACCTTCTTCCGACCCGGTGCGCGAAAATAGTACCGATCATTGCCGTGGCGATCAGTGTCCTTCACTACGCCCTTAAGATCGATTTTCACGGGCTCATCCGTCATGTTCGTGGTTTTCGATCCCAAGGATTGTCTAGTGGCGGCGAATCTTCGTCAAGCTTTGGTGCTCCTCCGATTTGGCGGTGAGGGAGCTTTCGAAAGGCCAATACAAGTTCCTCGACGTCCCAAACAATGCGCCCCTTGCTCGGCATTCGTGGCTGGGGCATCCGGCCGTCCTGGACCATTTCATCAAAGGTCGTTGAGCTTACGCCGATGAACGTCGCAGCCTGCTCGCGATTGATTCCTACCGGCGGGAGCGAGGGCGGCAAGACGCTCGGGGTGCGTAGCATCGGTTTAGCGCGTTGAAAGCGCGTTTTTGACGCCTGCCTGTCTTCCTATGTACCCGTCCGAATATTGCAGACGCTCAATCATGTCCTAGCCCTGTGCTTGCAGGCTCACCCTAGGTCTCCAGACCTCAGGATCGCTCAAGACACCGGACTCTTTTCCAGCCTTTGTGTACGATGATGGGTATCTTAATGCGCTCGAGGCCAAGAACTGAATGGTCGGCGACTTGGAAGGGCAAAATGACCGTGGAACCACGAATCTGAGTCAGAGGCGGAATCCAACTGAGGAAAGTATGGCTGTGTTTTCAGACGGTTATGACTCTCATGCATGCGTAACAACCAACAAGAATACCAACAAAATGTTTCTGTGGTTACTTTCATTCCTCATGGAATGCGCGACTGATTTGGTCCGACAGCGGCTTCACAAAATAAGAAAGCGCCGTACGCTCGCCCGTCTGGATCATCGCTTCGGCCGGCATGCCGGGCACGAGCGTCAGGTCCTTGAGCTTCGTCAGTTCCGCATGCGGAACCGACAGACGCACCAGGTAATACGAAACGCCGTTTTTTTCGTCCGTCGCCAGATCGGCTGCGATCCGGCTGACATATCCGTTCAATACCGGCGTGGTCCTCAGATTGAAGGCTGACATCCGCAGCACGGCCTTGTGACCAAGCTGGATTTGGTCGATGTCCTTCGGGGTGATTCGTGCTTCAAGCGCAAGATCGTCGCCTTCCGGCACGATTAGCATAATCGGATCGGCGGGCGTGATCACTCCTCCGACCGTATGAACTGCGAGTTGTTGAATGGCGCCTGACTGCGGCGCGACAATATCGATCCGTCGCAGTTCCTGTTCAGCCGCCACCTTGCGCTCAACATACTCCCCAACCTGCGCCTGAACCTCTCTGAGCTCCTGGCCGACTTCCGTCTTGAAATCCGGATCGATCTGCAGGATCTGCAGGCGCGTTTCGGCTATGCGGGCTGCCGTCTGTGCCTGATGTGCAATCTTCTCACCGCGTTCGCCGCCGAAAGTGGCAACCTGCGTCTTCAGACTGTTCAAGCGTTGGTCCGAGACAATGCCTTGGTCGCGCAGCCCACTCAGGGCAGCAATTTCCTTTTGGAGGATCTCGGTGCTTTTCTCAGAAGCGATTGCCTGCGCCTTGAGCCCCTCGATCTCGTGCTCATATTGAGTGATGCGTTCCGCTAGCTGCGCCTGCCTTCCGTCGCGGGATTGTCTGCGGAATTCGAACAGCCGCGTCTCGCCATGTACTGCCGAAGCTACGTCCGGAACATCTCTGCGGGCGAGCAGCCAGTCCGGGAAGGCGATCTCCGCCAGATCGTCACGCTCAGCTTCGAGTCGTGCCAGGTTGGCGGCCAGCTCATCGAGCCGCTTGGTGACTACAGCGAGAGTGGCGCGCGTCTGGGTGGCGTCGAGCCGCATGAGGATGTCGCCGGCTTTTACTTTATCACCTTCGCTCACCAGGATTTCTCCCACCACCCCGCCGGTCGGGTGCTGCACCTTCTTCACATAGGAATCGACGACAAAGTGTCCGGACGCGACAACCGCGCCGGAGAGATTCGTGAAGGCCGCCCAGGCTCCGGCTCCTCCCACAAAGATCACGCTCGCCAGCAGGCCCGCCACCAGGTGCCGGCGAATGGACCTGGAAACGTCATTGTTCTGATGAATGCCGGACACCGGGATCCTCCATGTCAGCGCGCTCGTTATCCTGTGTAGACTCGATGGCCTTGACCCCAGCGCCTGATGCCATCGCTGCCCCCTTAAGGACTTTGGAAAGCGCCTCATCACGCGCACCGAATGCTCGCTGCCGTCCACCTTCCATCACCAACACCAAATCCACGGCGCGGATGGCGCTCGGCCGATGGGCAACGACAACCGCAATGCCCTTGCGCTCGCGCACGGAGGCGATCGCCTTGACAACCGCAGCCTCGCCTTCCGCATCGAGATTGGCATTGGGTTCATCCAGCACAACAAGGAAAGGGTCTCGATAAAGAGCACGGGCAAGACCGATACGCTGGCGCTGCCCGGCGGAAAGTGCCGATCCGGCCTCACCAATCGGAGTTTCGTAGCCGTGCTCAAATCGGAGGATCAGTTCGTGCGTGCCCGCTGCTTTCGCCGCGGTGACAATAGCCTCAGGGTCAGGATTATCTTCAAAACGAGCGATGTTTTCGGCAATGGTGCCGTCGAATAGTTCAACACCTTGCGGCAAATAGCCGATATGACGGCCTAGCGCTTCCCGGTCCCATTGATCGAGGCTTGCGCTGTCGATGCGAACCTTTCCGGCGACCGGCGCCCATGCGCCGACGATGGCGCGCGAGAGTGTCGACTTGCCCGAACCCGATGCACCGATGATCCCGAGTGCGCTTCCCGCCTGAACGGCAAACGCAAGGCCGGTCACGGTCGGCTTCCTTTCGCCGGGCGGAACGATTGTCACGCCTTCGAGGCGGAGTTCGCGTTCAGGTGCAGGCATTGGCATAACAGGAGCGGTTTCAGGAACCTTTCCCAAGAGGTCCTCCAGCCGCGCCCAACCCTGGCGCGCCATGAGGAAGGGTTTCCAGCTTGAAATGGCCAGATCGACCGGAGCCAGCGCACGCCCCATCGTGATCGAACTGGCAATCATGACCCCGGCCGTAGTCTCCTGCCTGATGACAAGGTACGCGCCGACGGCAAGAATGGCCGATTGCAGCAGCACGCGCAGCGACTTTGAAATGCCACCCAGCCCACCTGCCACGTCCCCGACTTTCCGGTTGGCGGCCAGATACTTGGCATTGGCCTTGTGCCATCGGGCAGCGATCCGCTTTGCGAGACCGAGAGCTTGCACGACCTCGGCATTGCGGCGCGCTGCTTCCAGTAGACCATTGCGTACCATGTTGTGGTCAATGGTATCGCGTATCGGCCCTTGCGAGAGAGTGTTGGTAAGGAGTGTCAGAGATGTGAGACCGATCGCCCCGATAAGTGCCGTCATGCCGATCCAGAAATGAAAGAGGAAGCAAATGCCAAGATAAAGCAGCATCCATGGCAGATCGAAGAACGCTGTCGGGCCGTTTCCACCTAAGAATCCGCGAACATTGTCGAGATCGCGTAGCGGCTGCAAGCCGTCGCCCGGCATGCGCGTTAAAAGCGGAAGGCGAACGATCGCATCGTGAACGCGTCCGGAAAACTGTTCATCGAAACGCTCGCCAATCCGCAGCAGCACGCGGGCGCGCAAAACATCGAGCAGGCATTGGAACGCATAAAGCCCTGCAGCAAGCACGACGAGCCCCACTAGCGTCGATACGCTGCCACTTGCCAGAACGCGGTCGTAGACCTGAAGCATGAACAGCGGCGAGATCAGCGCAAGCACGTTGACCACGCCGCTGATCAACAGAATTCCCCAAATAGCGGAAGTCAGAGGGAAAGGTCTCAAAGCTGAATCCTTCAAGGAATGGTTACTCACGTAGGTCTCCGTGAGGATCTGGCGACCCAGCTCCCCATATTGCTCCCCGAGCGGCGACCGACTGCATCCGCTCGCTGATTCAGGATCAGTGCTCCCGCCGAATATGTTTGGTTTGGCATCTAATGGAGCGGGTCAACAACAACACCGTCCGGCTGAAGGTTTGGAAGGGCAACGTCATCGTGGCCGGCCGCAAGGGCCCGAACAGGCTTCCGCCTCCACGCCTTCAGGGAGATTTCGGTGTACGACCAGCGCGACGTGCAGGGCTTCGTCAAGCTGTACACGCTGCGACTGCTCCCGGGCGCCCCGGCCCATCGCAAGTAGCGGAAACGGAAAGCGCCCGCCCCCGGGGGGCGGGGCGCTGTTCCGTATGGGTTTTCTGGATCAAACGAAGGTGAAGTCCGACGCGGTCAGGCCTAGGTCGGCCACGGTGACCACACCGCCCAGGTGGACGAATTCATGCGCGCTGTTGTCGGCGGTGACATAGGCCAGAGTTGCGACTCTGTCGGTGTAGCTGCTTTGGTAGACAATGATGTCGCCGGCGTGCTCGCCGGAGATCGCACTCGCGGCCTCAGAAGCAGAGTTGAAAGATTCGCCAGTGATTACCACGACGTGTTCGCCGTTCGCACCCGAGGCCGCACCACTGTAGAAGCTGCTCACCGGGTAGCCGGACTGTATGCTGGCGTTGTTGACGAAGTTCGCGCCAAAACCGTCATTGTAGAGGCCCACCGCATCGAAGGCGAACTTGTCCTCCGCCGGGTTGAAATCGGTGATAGTGGTAATGTCCGACTTCGACCCGACAACCCCAGGCACCGGATTGTGGAACTGGAACACGAACGTGTCACTGTCGGTGCCCCCGGTCAACGTGTCCTGGCCGTCACCCACGTAGAGGACATCCTGGCCGGGACCGCCGCTGAGCCTGTCATTGTCCTCACCGGAGACGCGCGGGTTGAAGCGGCCGTTGTCGCCGGAGAGATCGTCCCAGCCATCTCCGCCGAAGATGCGGTCGTTACCCTTGCCGCCGATGAGTCGGTCACTGTCCGGGCCACCCGAGATCTCGTCGTTGCCGCCACGACCGTCAATCCAGTCACCGCCCTGGAAACCCTCCATCCAATCGTCAAGCTCGGTGCCGATGAGTGTTTCGGCACCCGGGCCACCCTCGATAATCTTTGCCATCGAAAATACTCCTAATGATGCACCCTGCCTGACGCGTTCATATTGCTCATCGGATAATTAGAGAAATCGATTGCTTGGATAGACACACATTTACGAAATGGATGCATTCACGTTCACTTCGCCCTTCTGCTGAGCAGTTGCGGGCTCGCTGGCGGCGGGGACGCTGGTCGCCCAAGCAATCGATGAAGATTCGACACTCAAACCGGGACCAGGACGAACTTCGTAACGGGGCCGTCCTGGTTGGGCCCCAAACTTCTCTCTGTTTGCTCGACGCCGGCATACCCGCACCGTGAGCGCTGGACGAGGACAAGTTCCGCTGGCGGAGAACGGCGTGATCGGCTTGCCGCGCCGAAACTGATGGCGCTCGTCGAAGGCATGGACTGGACACGCGTTCGAGCCGAACGGCGACGGCGTCCGGCCGGAAGGCGGTGGCGAAGTGACTCAGGCGCAAAAGGCGGGCTTCAGGCCGTGCACAATAAGCTTCTGTCGGCGTCATGACGAGAAGCGCTTCGGCCCGTCCCCACGAAATCGATACGCTCAAGGCGATGTTCGTCGCCATGGCGGCGGAGAAGGCCGAACTGCAACAACTCCGGAGCGAAACACTCAAGGCCGAGATCGTCCGGATGGCGACACTCAACGAGCCTGCCCAGGAGCGGATCGCCGACCTTCATGGGATCGTCAAGCAGCTGGAGCGCGCCGCTTCGGTCGCAGCTCCGAGAAGCTCGAACGTGACCAGCAGGCCTTCGCCTTCGACGAAATCCAGACCGGGCTCGGCGCGATTGAGTCCGAGCTCGAGGCCGCAAGACCGACAGGCGAGCCGCGACGTGCTGCGCGACCGCACAAGGCGTTCCCGGCGCATCTGGAGCGGGTCGAGATCGTCATCCAGCCCGAGCCATGGGGGAAGAAGCGCTCCCGCAGCCAATCGTCCAGTCCGTCAAACGCGGTCGGCCGCACAGGCTTGCGAAACGGAACAGTCCCGCCCTCGCTTAGATACCGAGGCACCGTGTTGCGAGCGCACCCGAATTCATTCGCCCGTCGGTTCCCCAGCCAAGCTCATGCAGCGGCAGCATCGCTGCCACCTCTTCAGGCTGAAGGATCTGCTCTCCCTGCATCGTTCTCGACAATGCAGGAATCGCCCAATCCCAATCGCCATCCATGCCTCCTCTCATAACGGAGGGGTCGTCGGCCGACAACTGAGACGTCCGGTGCTCTTAGGCGGGGTAATCATACGAGATGCCTCCTGCAACATCATTTCCCGCATCCATAGGCTTGCCGGATCATTATTGTGAAGCGCAGGCCATTGGACGGCCTCCGTGAATGCGGCAGGAAGTGGCGGCGGAAGTTCGACAATCCGCAGGGGTGTTAATTTTGCGAAATGCTGCGCCAGCCGTAAGGGCATTGTCCCAATGCGGTTGGTGCCTGATAGAAGGGGCGGGATCATGCTAAAGCCCTGTACGACGACCTCGATACGTCTCTCGAAACCGTTCTCGAGCAAATACCATTCCTCGATGGAGGGCTGCCGGGTGTCCCCGAATTTAAGCACAACCTGCCCCATCGACAAGTATCGGTCGAATGTAAGTGGCTCTGACAGCTGCTTGTTCGTGCCGCAGCCTACGCATACGAGCATATCTTCGAACAGGGCTGCGCGAGGATGTTTCGACATGAACACTTCCGGCATAATCAGAAAATCAACGTCGCCGCGCCGGAGAAGCTCCTCGGGGTCGTCGGAAATAAGCAGACATTCGAAGCGGACGGCGGGAGCTTCCCGCGCAGCACGCTTTACGATCTTCTTAAAAAATACGAGCGTGAGGTAATCGGAAAGGATGATGCGGAAGCGACGATCCGATCGGGCCGGGTTAAAGGCGTCCCAGGAAATAATCGACAGCTGGATGTGCAGCAATGCCTCCCGGACTGCTGTGGCGAGCCCCTCCGCGCGCGGTGTCAAAATGAGTTCGCGGCCGTTCATCGTAAATAGCTCATCGCTGAAATAGGCGCGTAACCGACCGACGGCGGCGCTCATGGCCGGCTGACTCAGGTTAATACTGCGGGCCGCGGCGGTGACTTTACGCTCCCTGATCAAAGCGTCCAGCACAACGAGGAGATTTAGATCGAGTCCCTTAAAACGCATGTATTGACCTATCCGACGCGTGGATGGGTATCGCCCAAAGAAACAATTTTACGAATGGTGAGTAGCGTCAACGCATCAGCCGACGACGAAATAGAGCAACCGATAGGAAGAACGGCAAAACCGTGTATATGCAAAGCGCGCCGATATGCAGGCCCATGCTGCCGGCCGGACGGCCAAGCATCGCCGGACGAATGAGGTCAATTGCATGTGCGAGCGGCAACAAGGAGGCGACGTCCTGAAAAGCGCCGGGCAATTGGTTGACCGGAAACATCGCGCCGCAAAGGAACAGCATGGGTGTTATAACAAGCGTATTATAAAATATGAAATATTCATAACTGGGCGCAAGCGCCGTGACGACCATCGCTAGACTCGCGAAGGCGAGGCCACTGAGAGCGATGACTGGCAGCAAGCAGAGGATGGATGGCCACGATGTGTAGCCGAGCGTGGTGGCAACAATAGTGATTGCTGTGCCCGCCATCAGGGCCTTGGTGGCTGCCCACGCCAATTCGCCGAGTAAGATATCGCCGAGCGTCAGCTGAGTGCATAGCATTCCTTCCCAGGTGCGCTGGTTGTCCATGCGGCCGAAACTCCCGTAAACCGTTTCAGCAGTCGCCGATGCCATCGCGCTTGTGGCAACCATGCCAGCCGCGAGAAACGCAATGTACGAAGTGCCCTCAACAGGACCTATCATTGTTCCGATGCCAAAGCCGAGACCGAACAGATAGATCATCGGATCGGCGAGGTTGCCGAGAACCGATGCAAGCCCGATTTTCTTCCATCCAAGATAGTTGCGGCGCCAAACCGCGACCCAATTCCACGCATTGGCGGGCATGGCCGCCGCATAACGTTCGCCCATTGTTCAGTCCTCCATCTCGCGCCCGGTTAGCCGCAAGAACACATCCTCGAGATTGGGGGGACGCTGCAGAAGGCGCAGACCCGCGCGCCCGCGTAGCTGCACCAGCACCTGCTCCGGATCGGGTGCATAGCAAAAAAGCGTCTCACCGCTCACCTCGATGCGCTGTGCGTACGGCCGGATCAGCGCACCCAGTTCATGCGGATTGCCGCCGTAGACCTCGACCACGTCACAGCCGATCTGCTCGTCAATGAGTGCGGACGGGCGGCCTTCGGCGATCTTGCGCCCCTCCTCCATAACGCACAGCCGATCGCACAGCCGCTCGGCCTCTTCCATGAAATGGGTAGTCAAAAGAATAGTCTTGCCCCGCGCCAGCAGCGATCGCAGCCGTTCCCAGATCAGGTGGCGGGCCTGCGGATCGAGGCCGGTGGTCGGCTCGTCCATCACCAGCAAGTGCGGGTCATTGACCAGCGCACGCGCGAGCGTCAGGCGCCGCTTCATGCCGCCGGACAGTTCGGCGACGCGCGCATCCGCTTTGTTCTCGAGGCGGGCGAACTCAAGCAGCGATGGTATGACCGCTTCGATCTGGCGTCTGCTCATCCGGAAGTAGCGCCCGAACACCAACAGGTTCTCGCGTACAGTGAACGCGGTATCAAGATTGTCGAACTGCGGGACCACGCCGATGCGCATACGTGCCAAACGCGCGCGCGCCGGCACTGGAGCGCCGAGCACAGTAATCTTCCCCGCATCAGGCGATGTCATGCCGAGGACCATACGCGCAATCGTGCTTTTGCCCGCACCGTTCGGTCCCAAGAGCCCGAAGCATTCCCCCGCCGCAACGCGGAACGACAGTCTGTCGACAACGAGCTTGTCATAAGTTTTGCTTACGTCAGTAAGATCGATCGCTACCATGGACATGGGTTCATTTTACCGAGAGGGACGCCAAGACTGGCGGTTGCTTGGTTGCCTGCCGGACCTGAAACTGTGACTCGTCTTCGCCATCCCAGCCGTCGATAACGAACTGATCGACATCACAAGGATTTAGCCCCTGTTCCGCCAAAGCGGCGACAATTGCGTCGAGATTATCGATGGTTTGATAACGCGGATTGTTGTGCCGCTTTTCCTGCTCAACGCAGAAGACGAGCCGTCCATCCTCGACAAGGGCGATCGCCCCATCATGGGTCAGCTTGGTACCACAGATGCGCATAGTGTCTCCACGTTAACGGCGATAGATTCGATTGATCAGGAAGCGGAAAGCGGGTTCCGGAAACGGACGAGCAAGCAGTCTTCGTTGACCGACTCGCCCCGACACTCAAGACGCTCTACCTCGATCAACGTTTCGTTCAGCATGGCGATGACCGGCTCAGCACCAGCGGCGTGACCCCAGCGACGGCAATTAGCATCCCTTGCCGATCCGAAGATCAGATGCCCGCCTGGCGCAAGCACCCGCACCAGGTTTTTGACGGCCGCGCGCATCTCGGCTATGTCTTCGAGGTAGTATAGGACCTCCGCCACAACGATCAGGTCAAACAACTCGTCGGTCGAAAACTGTTGAACATCGGAGACTATCCAGTTGATGCGCGACGGCTCCTTTATCCGTTGACGTGCTCGAGCAATCGCTTGCGCCACGACATCGATGACGGTGAGCCCTTGGCAGTAGGGAGCTAGTTTTTCCGTGAATGCGCCGGCAGCGCACCCGACTTCGAGGGCATTTGTAATGGAGCCTTGGGCAAGCGCCAGCTGGAGCATTTGCGTGTGGCGCTCCCGCTCGAACGGATTGCCGTCGAGGCGCCACGGATCGTCTGCGGCCAATTCCCGATCGAGCAACTGATGATTCATGTTCTGGGTCAAACTCGTCCACCTCTCGTCCACCTAGGTAATTAGCGATCACTCGTCGCCGCGGATGTTGCTCGACAGCGCTAATCCCGAAGAATCCGCGCAAGATTGAGCCTGCGAAGCGGAGCCGCATGCGGTGAGAATTCTGCCCTGCTTGATCCAGTGATCGGAGTTTGGGTGGGGGCCTGTTTTCCCCCAGTGTTCGATGTAGCGACAGCAGAGCTTCGCGACAGCCAATCGCTATTGCTCAATGTACACAGCGCGTAGGCCTTCAAGGGAAGTAAGAGAAAGATGTTGATGAACGTGTGCAGGGAAAAGCCCAGAAATCGAAACTGTCGAGCACGAAATGCTACCACGCTGCATCGGACCATGGTCATGGACACAATCATCAGTCCTGTCCACCAAGGCACAGTGCCTGTCAGTGCGAAATGTGCGAGGCCCGTTAGTACCGATAGGGCGAGGAGTAGCGGCCCGAGATTCTGTCCGACCACGTCCAACGTCAGATAGCTATTGAGGCCGGGCAGCAAGCGCAGCCCAAGCAGCGTGTCCCGGAATGTGCTTCGTGCCCAACGGAGTTGTTGGCGCAAATACGGTCCGAGTCTGTTCGGAACGACTGTGGCCGCGATGGCGCCCGGAACGTACTCGGTTCGAAAGCCTGCTTTCAGCATGAGGATAGTGAGATGGCGATCCTCCCCGAAGTCGCTTGGCTTGCCCCGAAAAAATTGCGACTCGTACTGGTCCAGTAACAAAAGGAGCGCAGACCGGCGGTACATGGCACATGGGCCGCAACAGCACATAACGGCACCGAAGCGAGCCTGTGCCGCGCGCTCCTCGTTGCAAGCCAGCCAGTACTCCATGTCTATCAGCCTTGTCAGCCAGCTCTCGCTCCGGTTACTGGCAATCAACTGACCCATGACTGCGCCGACCGCTGGATCTCGCATCTTCGGTACAAGCTTGGTGATGACGTCGGGCGCGAGTATCGTGTCTGAATCAACGTTAAGCACCAAATCCCCGGATGAGCGGCGTATCGCGGCGATCTGCGCCTTGCGCTTTCCAACATTCTCAGGAAGCAAAATGATGTCGAACCTAGGGTCGCGCGCGTAGGTTTCGTGGACAGTTCCTACGGCTTCGCGATTTCCAGAACCGTCATCAACCACATAGACCCGAAGTCTTCCGGCGTATTCTTGGTCTGCAATGGACGCCAGGCACTCTGAAAGCGTGCGCGGATCCTCGTTGAAGCAGGGGACGATGACATCCACGCTGGGCAGTTGATCGGAGCCGACGAGATCCTCCAACGCCGATGAGTCGTTTGTCGGCAGAGCATAAATCCCCTGCATGCTCTTATAAGCAGTCGAGAGCAGTGCATAAAGCGAAATGGCCACAGTGCTGGTTGTACCAAGAAGAGTCATGGGATCTCGTTTGTTCAGTGATGTTGAGGAAGTGAGCGGATTACAAATCCGCGCTCATGAAGTGCTGGAATCAGCCGGGACAGCGCCGTGACCGTCTGGTCGCGCAGACCGGCGTGAGCGCCCTGGCTCAACTCGCCGGGAGGGCATCCGTCGTGCAAGAGTACGATTGCGCCCGGCCGGACAGAGGCGAGCACGGTATCGATAATCGCGTCGGCCCCAGGGCGAGACCAATCTCGAGGGTCGACGGACCAATGGAGGGCCGTCAGCCCGGCGATCTGTGACGCTGTGAAGACTTCTTCGCTCCAGGCCCCGTAGGGCGCGCGAATATAGCGCACCGAGGCCTGAGGGCACGCCCTCATGATGGCGCCGTTCCCTTCAAAGATCTCACGTTGCACTTCGCCGAAGCCGCATTTGTACAGATCCGGATGAGTCATCGTGTGGTTGCCTAGCTCGTGCCCTTCTGCAAACATTCGTTGGATTAGATCCGGGTGCTCTAAGGCGTAGGCGCCGATGACGAAGAAAGTCGCCGGCACCCGCTGCTCTGCCAACACATCCAGAATCTCCGGTGTGAAAAGTGGATTGGGACCGTCGTCAAACGTCAGATAAACGCTGCGACGGCCGGTGCCGTCAGAGCACTCACGGCGCACTTCGTACAAGCAATCGGGACGGCTCATAGCTCTGGTCCGTTCCGATCGATCATCGTGCCCGTGGGCCATTCGCTGATCGGCCGTCCAACTGGCAGAACAATGGTGAGTGCGTCATCAATGCGTGTGGGCGGCAGGTCGAGGCGCGCCTCTGGTCGGGTGGAGCGCACGCGAATTCCCGACAAGACGGCCAAAGGGCTGTATCGCCGCCCGAACCTCTCAACATGATTCCGCAGCGCGTCCCGGACGGTTCCGAAAGCGAATGGAACGCCAAGCTCCTGCAGTATTGGAAGCACGACATGGATTGAATGGGCGATTCCGAGACCCTCAAGATCCGGACGTACCCCGTACAGGCCCAGCTCAGCCACCAACAGATCGACCGCGTCAACCTTGATGAAACGGCGCAGTATGCCCATGTGAGCCGCTACACCGTTCGAATCATAGGCGATTGCGCGGAGTTCAGGCCTGGCTCCGGCCCAGCTTCGACTACCTTCGAACGGTTCTGCGTTGGACGCCCCAGTCGGCCCGTAGGTATTACGAAAGAACTGGGCGAGCTCGACGTGGTCCGAGAGCTGCAACTCGTTTTCCCAGCACAATTTCCACTGCACCTGAGGGCGCATTCAGGACCTCTCTTCAAAATAGTTTCTTGCGGGCCGCATTACCCGGCCAAAGCGGCGGCGTTGTTGGCTGCACTCAACCGTTGTCGTTAGCGAAGGTGAGCCAGCCGGTGGGGCTCGCCAATGAGCTCTCTCGATGTTCCCGCCCGTCGCGGCGCCGTCGATTTGAGCTTGACGTCGGTCATTTACGTTCCTCTAATGCATGGTTCGTAAATTCGTAAAATTGATTGTTTAGATGATGCCCATCCACACGCTGGATAGATCAGGATATGCGGTTTAAGGGGCTGGATCTGAATCTCCTCGTCGTGCTGGACGCTCTGATCAGGGAGCGTAAAGTCACTGCCGCGGCCAACAGTATTAACCTGAGCCAGCCGGCCATGAGCGCCGCCGTCGCTCGGTTACGCGCCTACTTCAGCAATGAGCTATTTACGATGAACGGCCGCGAGCTCATTTTGACACCGCGCGCGGAGGGGCTTGCCCCAGCAGTCCGGGACGCATTGCTGCACATCCAGCTATCGATTATTTCCTCCGACGCCTTTAACCCAGCCCAATCGGATCGTCTCTTCCGAATCATGCTTTCCGATTACCTCACGCTCGTGCTTTTTAAGAGGATCGTAGAGCGTACTGCGCGGGAAGCTCCCGCCGTCCGCTTCGAATGTCTGCCTATTTGCGACGACCCCGAGGAGCTTCTCCGGCGCGGCGACGTTGATTTTCTGATTATGCCGGAAGTGTTCATGTCGAAACATCCTCGCGCAGCCCTGTTCGAAGATATGCTCGTATGCGTAGGCTGCGGCACGAACAAGCAGCTGTCAGAGCCACTTACATTCGAGCGATACTTGTCGATGGGGCATGTCGTGCTCAAATTCAGGCACACCCGGCAGCCCACCATGGAGGAGTGGTATTTGCTCGAGCACGGTTTCGAGAGACGCATCGAGGTCGTCGTACAGGGCTTTAGCCTGATCGCGCCCGTCCTATCAGGCACCAACCGCATCGGGACCATGCCCTTACGGCTGGCGCAGCATTTCGCAACAACAACACCCCTGCGGATTGTCGGACTTCCGCCGCCACTTCCTCATCCCGCATTCACGGAGGCCGTCCAATGGCCCGCGCTTCACAATACTGATCCGGCAAGCCTGTGGATGCGGGAAATGATGTTGCAGGAGGCATCTCGCCTGGCGCCTTTGCTTGAAAGCTATTGAGCGTCTCGGGCTTCCTGGAGGCGGTCGCGATCGCGTAGGAGCGGTTGCCATTCGGGCGTCAGGCCTTTGGCTCGGCAGAGCGGCGCAGTTCCTTGCTGAGTACGAGGGCCAGGAACGAGCAGAACACATGCCCGGGTTGGTGCTGAGTTGACTGCCGCCTCCGATTTCGCGTGCGAAGTCCCAGAAGATGTCTAGCCCCACTCAAATGCCAACTTTGCCGGCCTTGCCGCGGCTTTTCACGCGCGGCCAGGCGAGGAGATGCCGGTCGACGAGGTCAATCGCAATGGACTGTGCCGGCCTCGCTCGGCTACTGGCGTGAGGCATCCTTGACGACACCGCCCTGCACCGACAACGTCGAGATGTTGGCAATGAAGCCGGTCGCGATTGACGCTGCGGATGTAGGCAATTTACCTCGCGCTTCCGCCTGAACGCGTGGCCGATCCGTTCACCAATTGGCGCTTCATCCTGGGCCGCGGCTGAGGCCTGTGGGGTGCGGCTACCCCGCGTGGATGGGATCATCAATCAACTTTCTCTCATTTATGAAAGGAAACTTCCCCGCTTACGATAGAAGCCATCAGTTTCATATATTTTCCGGCAGATGAATGTCGAACGGCAGAAATGTCTGTCCTGGTGTTTCAGCAGTGCCGGTCTCGATAGCCCGCGTCATCAGCGTTATCAGCTCCTGGGAAAGCCGGCGCATTGGCGTGGCGACCGCCATCGTGATGATGTTATCAGCGAGTGCCGCCCGAGATTCCGGCGTGATTTCATTCACGATCGCGACGAGATCGCGACTTTTACCCTCTTCCCGGACCGCGGAGATGGCGCCCTCCATGCCGCCCCCGGCGACATAGAAGCCGACGAGCTCGGGTTCCCGCTGCATGAGATCAAGCGTTGCCTCGTAGGTGACCTGCCGTTTCTCCAGGTTCACAAGCGGATCGAGCACCTCGAACGTCGGCGCGTTCTCACGGCAATAGGAGCGAAAGCCGACGTCACGGAGCTCGTGCCCCTGGAAACGATGGCTACCGACAAACACCGCCACCTTGCCGGGCCGTTTTGCGACCTTGGACACCATCCAAGCGGCCGTGCGCCCCACCTTGCGGTTGTTGAGGCCGATATAGCCCTGTCGCACGCCGGCGGCGAAGTCGGAAAGCAGCGAGAAAACCGGAATGCCTTTGGCCTTGAGGTCCTCAACCGCTGCTGTAATTTTTGGGTGGTCCGGTGCCACCATCGCGATCGCATGGCAGCGTGCGCCCAAATCCTTGAGCGGTGCGATTAGGTCGCTCGGCATATGTGACGGGGCGAATTGGATGAGCGGAATGCCGTGGAAGGACTGGGCCAAATTGACCGACGCTTCGACCTCGCGCGCAAAGTCTTGGTAAAAATGCTGGGCCGGTTTTCTCAAGATGAAGCCCAGACGGTAGCACGGTAGGTCTCGCCGCAAGCGCTGCTTGATGAGCCCGGCAGCATGATAGCCGATCGCGTGGGCGGCGTCGTGGACCCGCCGCGCGGTCTCCTCGCGCACCGGATGGCGGGCGTTCAGAACCCGATCGACCGTTGCTACGCTGACTCGGGCTTCGCGGGCGAGATCGGCAATTGTGGGGCGCTTGGTCATGGGTCCTATTCTGATTGGTTTTTGACGCAGGCTGGCTCTCTGTCACCTAGCGCGATTCGACAATGGTTTCGGGTGGGCAAAGTGAAGACGCCCGCATACTGAATGATCGACAGCGTATTGGACTACTCCAGACGTAGACCGGCCGGGTATAACGGAAGGTTCATTCGCTTAGGGCGGCGACGATTTGCACTCACACATTTAGCGCTTCTGATACATGGTCCGTGAGGCGCCGTTTAGAGCCTGCGAGTCGATCGTTCAGGTCATGTGACCAGCTTGGCGAAACCGGTCGCGGTGCGTCGCCCTTACTCGGCGGAGGATAGCCGGTTTGATGCCTCGGCAAGCTGATGACCGCAGAAGGCGGCTTTCATCTGCGCTCGGTCCAATTCTCCTTCCCAACGGGCAACGACGAGGGATGCCACTGCGTTGCCGACGCAATTCGTCAGCGCCCGGCATTCGGACATGAAGCGGTCGATGCCGAGTATCAGTGCCATCCCAGCAACGGGAACACTCGGAACTACGGCGAGCGTAGCAGCCAGGGTGATGAAGCCCGCACCTGTTACACCTGCAGCGCCCTTGGAGGAAAGCATCGCAACGAGCAGCAGCAGCACCTGATCGCCGATTGACAGATCCGTGTTCGTCGCCTGCGCGATGAAGAGGGCCGCCAGGGTCATGTAGATATTCGTGCCGTCCAGATTGAACGAATATCCGGCCGGGATGACGAGACCCACAACCGAACGCCTGGCGCCCGCCTTCTCCATCTTCTGCATGAGCGAGGGGAGCGCGGCCTCCGAGGAGGACGTTGCGAGGACAAGCAGCAGCTCTTCCTTGATGTAGCGAATGAGAGAACAGATCGAAAAGCCGTTGTAGCGGCAGACCGCGCCGAGAACCCCGAACACGAAGAGGAAGGCGGTGAAATAGAACGTCGCGACCAGCATCGCGAGGTTGACGACCGAACCGATGCCATATCTGCCGATGGTGAAGGCCATTGCGCCGAAAGCGCCGATCGGCGCGGCTTTCATCAGAATGCCGACGAGCTTGAAGACAGGCGCGATGAGCGCCTGAAGGAAGGAAACGACAGGCTTGCCCGTCTCTCCGGCCATCGCGAGCGCCATGCCGAACAGAACCGAGAAGAACAGCACCTGCAGGATGTCGCCTTCCGCGAAGGCGCCGACTATCGTTGGCGGGATGATGTTCATCAGGAAGCCGGTGACCGACTGCTCGTGGGCCTTTGCGGCATAGGTATTCACGGCCTGGACATCGAGCGAGGCCGGATCGATGTTGAGGCCGGCGCCAGGCTGGACGACATTGGCGACGATCAGGCCGACGATCAGCGCGAGCGTCGAGAAGGTGAGGAAATAGACCATTGCCTTGCCGGCGACCCGGCCGACCTTGTGAAGATCGTTCATGCCGGCAATGCCGGTCGCAATTGTCAGGAAGATGACAGGCGCGATGATCATCTTGACCAGCTTGATGAAGGCATCACCCAGCGGCTTCAGGCTCTCGCCGGCCCCCGGATAGAAATAGCCAATTGCGACGCCGAGGGCGATGGCGGCAAGCACCTGCGCGTAAAGCTTGGCATAGAAGGGTTTGCGGGGCGCGGGACTCGCGCCGCGGACTTGTGCAGCTGACACTGTTTCTCTCTCCCTGACCGGATCGAGGTGGCGTGACTTCTCCCGGGCTTCTCCCTATCGCGGCGCTCCGGTCGAACGCTGCACCAACGCCGCCGCAATACCCATGCCAAATGGATCCGCATGACCTCAACTGACGTTGGGCTCGCCAATGATGGGATGAATGCGGTGGCACAAGACGGGAATGACAAGGCCCCCGTCCAGCACGCGCTTGATGTTCTCCGGCAGATTGCCGGTCGATCTCTCTGGCTTGCGGTTTTTGCTGCACATCGTCGTGGGCTCCTCGGTTTGCCGACTTTGGGAAGGGCCGCATCGCTGGCACCAGAGCGGAGAATTGCCGCGTTCTTTGCCGCGCTGCCGCTGCAGCGACAGCTTGAAAGCGACGTCGAGACGTAGGGATTGACGCCGCTGGTGCTGACCGCGACGATGCGGTTCAGAAGTTCCGAGCACCGCCGAGAAAGGCGCGCTCGACCGCCAGCTTCGCGCCTTCACACGCGACGCCGCCGCCTTATCTGCGTCATCAATATCGAGGAAATGGCGGTTGCCGCGACCGACCAGTGTCGTCGGCAGTGATTATCGCTCCCGCCCCTGGTTCGCAGGCGCTGGTGAATGCCACGGCCCGGCAATTTATACTCGGCGCGGTCAGCCGCTCGGGCACCGCATCGCCGGCGCCGTATTTCTGTCGTTCAACATCGCCGACAAAAATTAGAACTGATGAAGTCTATCATAGGCCGCGAGGTTTCCTTTCACGAATGAAAGAAAGCTCGATTGACTATCCGGCCTCACTCCAGTCTTTTGAAAATCAACGTGTGGTTGCCCCCGTGCAAGCCGAGAACGTGGCCAAGCTTCGTGGAGGGAGAGCCAAGCGATGCGTCAGGGGTCGACCCGCTTTGCACTCGACCACACGGCGGTGGCACGAGTTCACGTCAGAGCATTTTCGCGCTTGCCCGCGACGTCGCGGGCGCACATGCCGCCGGCATGCATTTCATGGCGCGAGATCGAGGATCATATGCACCACAACATTCCCAAATCAGAACAAAATGCCAGCGAGTGCCACATTTCGCTTCCGGATGCGAAAAGGGCTTACCCAAAGTCCGAGATGAACACCGCGGTCCCTTTTGTGCCATCGCACGAGCACGCGCTTACCGGCATCTTCGAAATATCGAAAGTACTCACCGACCCCGCCCGGCTCGAAGTCACGTTGGCCAAGGTCGTCGATCTCCTGCCCTCGTTTGTGCAGATGCGGCACGGCATCATCGCTCTCTTCGACGCTGAGGGCGTACTGGACATCACCGTAGTCACCGGCTGCGACGAGAACAGCGATGAGCGCTCCCGGATGCGCCTGCCGCGCAAGGCAATCGATCTGATTGTGACGACGGACACGCCGCTCGTCGCCGAGAACATAGCGGTGCATTCGGCCTTCACTGCCGCTGACATAGAGGTGCTTGGAGCCTCCGACACCGTGTCCTTCATCGGCGTTCCCATTCGTGTTGATGGGAACGCCGTAGGCACGCTGACTATCGACCGCGCCTTGGACAGCAGGTCAACGTATCGGCTCGATTATGATGTCCGGCTGCTCACCATGATAGCCAACATGGTGGGACAGACAGTCAAGTTGCACCGCTTCTCCGCGGGCGACCGCGAACGACCGACGGAGGTGGAAGATGGGCTGCAAACGCAATTCTCTGATGTCAAGCACCCTGCACCGCAGCGCAAGAAGGTTCACGTCAAGGGAATGATTGGCGACAGTCCGGCGCTAAGCGCGCTGCTCGAGAAGATCGCAGTTGTAGCTAAGGCAAAGACCACGGTTCTGTTGCGAGGCGAATCCGGTACCGGGAAGGAGCTGGTCGCCAAGGCAATTCACGAGTTGTCGCCGCGCGCCAAGCGGCCCTTCATCAAACTCAATTGTGCAGCGCTGCCAGAGACAGTCCTGGAATCCGAATTGTTCGGTCATGAGAAGGGTGCCTTCACAAGCGCGTTCAATTCCCGCAAGGGTCGCTTTGAGCTCGCCGACAAGGGGACGTTGTTTCTGGATGAGATCGGCGAGATCTCGGCCTCCTTCCAGGCAAAGCTACTGCGCGTGCTGCAGGAGCAGGAGTTTGAGCGCGTCGGCAGCAACCAGACCATCAAGGTCGACGTTCGCGTGATTGCCGCCACGAACAGGAACCTTGAAGAGGCGGTTGCAAGGAATGAGTTCCGCGCCGACCTATATTATCGCATCAACGTGGTTCCCTTGCTGGTGCCGGCGTTACGCCAAAGGCGCAGCGATATTCCGCTCCTCGCAGCTGAGTTTCTCAAGAATTTCAACGATGAGAACGGCCGTACGCTGACCTTCGATGCGCGTGCGATTGAAGTACTGATGAAATGTGAATTTCCCGGCAACATTCGCGAGCTTGAAAATTGCGTGCACCGGACAGCGATCCTGGCGGAGGGACGATCAATCGGGAGAAACGACTTTGCGTGCTCCCACGACCAATGCTTTGCCGAGGCGCTGCGGAAGAGCAGATCGGGCAAGGCCGCGCTGCAACCAGCGCCAATCCTCCCAGAGGCAGTGAATCCGGCCACGCCGCCGGATGCGGCCGCTCGTTCGGCCGCCACCACAGTCCCGCCTGCCGGAGCAACCCACTCATTGGGCGCGAGGACCACCGACGCCGAGCGCGTCATTGCTGCCATGGAAAGATGTGGCTGGGTGCAGGCAAAGGCGGCGCGCCTGCTTGGACTGACCCCGCGCCAGATTGGCTACGTGCTGAGGAAATACGGCATCGAGGTCAAGCGTCTGTGAAAGCTTGACTCAGGCGGATTAGCTGAGACCGCTTAGCGGCTTGGCCTGCGCAGGGATGCAGATCCGCGTCCGCGTCAAGTCGATCCGACCGAGGACAGCCTGGCCGAATTCCCGTGGCAGCCGGCGTTGCGACCATCTTGTGAAAGGCGACGCTGCCATCGTCAATCCGTCCGCCATGTTGCTCTCGTTGCGAGCTCATACGGATGCCCCTGTGCGACTGAAACGGAGATAAAATATGTCCGATGCAAAACTGCAAGCTGTGCTTTCGTCTCTTCCGCAAGGGACGCGACAGTTAGATGCTCTGCCGTCCAACGGACCAGCGCCGGACAAAAGTTTTGTCAAGCTGAATACGAATGAGAACCCGTTTCCGTTGCCGCCAATCATAATGCAAAGTGCAGTGGCGGCCCTCAATCGCCAGTATCTGTATCCGGACGACGATAACATCAGCTTGAGGGAAGCAGCGTCCAATACCTATGGGGTATCCACGGATCAGGTCATCGCAGGCAACGGGTCGTCTGAACTGCTCGGACTCATCTACAGAGCTTTCCTCGCCCCTGGCGACAAGGTGGCGATGATATCGCCAGGGTTTTCGTTCAACCGCAAACTTGCCATGTTGCATGGTGCTGAGTTTCTCGAGATCGGATGTCAAACTCATTCGCTGCCAATGGAGCAATTGCTTTCCGGTCCGGCAAAAGACGCCAAGTTCATTCTGGTGGCCAATCCAAACAATCCGACCGGAACATTCCTCTCGATAAGCAATATCGAACGCCTCGTGGCACAATCGGATCGCCTGGTCGTCCTTGATGAGGCCTATGTCGACTTTGCACCCGATCACGGGCTGCGCCTCATCAACCGTTATTCGAACCTTCTGATCTTGAGAACATTTTCGAAGAGCTATGCCGCCGCCGGCATTCGCGTCGGTTTCGGTTTCGGTCACCCTGAGATTATTGGCAGGCTGCGCAACATCCAGAACGTCTTCAACATGAACGTGATCGGGCATGCGGTTGGTATCAGCGTGCTTGCGCATCGCGGCGCCTACGCAGAGAACCACAAGCACATCAGACATGAACGACAGCGAGTGACAGCCGCACTGTCGCAACTTGGATTTTCCGTAACGCCCTCCCACGCAAATTTCTTGCTAGCCCGTGTGCCAGCGGGACAGGACGGCTCATGGTGGCAAGCAGCCTTGGAAAGGCAAAAGATACTCGTTGCCTACTTTCCGGACAATGGTTTGGAACATTGCATCCGCGTCAGCATCGGCACAAAAGAGCAATTGGATGCATTTCTTGCTGCCGCTCGCGATATAGTTGGAAGCTTAAACATACCAAGCACCACGGGCAGGGGAGCGTCAGGCTCTGCTCGTTCGGTACGCTGACGCTAATCCGATATCACACATTGCTATCTTTAGGCTTGCTTGGTCACCCAAGCACGACAACATTTTTCTTTAAAATCGGGGACAATATCGAGTGACAAACGTCTTTCCTTCAAACCTAGCCTTCGGCATCTTCGATCATCTGGACGAGGACGGCCTCGATATCGCCCGGCAGTACGAAGATCGCCTGATATTAGCAGAGGCGTGCGATCAGCTAGGGTTCTATGCCTATCATCTCGCAGAGCACCACTGTACCCCCCATGGGAGAGGTCCATCGCCGAATCTGTTCTTATCGAGCGTCGCCCAGCGCACCCGGCGCCTGCGTCTCGGACCCTTGGTGATGCTGCTTGCGCTTTATCATCCGCTGCGTGCGTTCGAAGAGATCTGTATGCTGGACCAGTTGAGCGGTGGCAGGCTCGAACTGGGCATAGGGCGCGGTGCTCTCCCGATCGAATTGGGTTACTTCGGGATTGGTGCGGACGCGGTGCCGGGCCGCTATGCGGAAGCCAGCGAAATTCTTGTTGAAATACTTGTTAATGCCATGAAGGTTGGCACGCTGTGCTATCAAGGCCGCCATTTTGAGCTCAATGACGTTCCTTTGACGCTAAGACCTCATCAGCGTCCACATCCGCCGACATGGGTCGCCGCCAATCGACCCGAGTCCGCAGCCTGGGCCGCTGCGAATGGAGCAAATATCGCGTGTGTAGGACCTTCCTCTTCTGTTCGCAAAACTACTGATGCGTTCCGCGCCTATCAAGAGGACAACGCTGGCGCGGGCGATCGAGCGCCATTTATTGGATTGCTCCGCATGGTCGTGGTTGGGCGTTGTGACACACATGCCTATTCGCTCGCGGCACCTGCTTACGAACGATGGCTCAAGAGCTTCCAATTCCTTTACGAGCTTAACGCTATCCCCACTCCACCCAACCTGCCGCTGACCTTCGATGCGGCAGTCGAGAGTGAATTGTGCGTGGTAGGATCAGCAGCGTCTGTGCGAGAAGCTCTGCTCAGTCAGTTGGAAGAGGCAGGTGCTAACTACCTTCTTTGTCAACTGGCATTTGGGAATCTGCCGCTAGATGCTTCCCTATACACCGCGACGACCATTCAATCCGAAATCATGGCTCGACTTGGCTGACCATGAAATTCGCGGTCTGATCTGAAGGTTAAATCGTAGTAAGCGCTCCCTCAAATCCACGTGCTCGAGCGTGCACGTGGTGGGGGCGGGCAATCGGGAGGGAGGCCAAACTGACGACGAGCCGGCGGCACAGATTACCAGGGGTTTGTGCGTTGGCTGGCGTCTGGGCCATCGTGTGAACCTGCACGATCCTAAGGAGATGATGGCCGAGCGCGTCACGATGCCGGCACGCGTCTGCTCGTCGCGCTCGCGCTAGTCGTTGGCACATAGCCCGCCGCAGAGGTTCTTCTCGCCCGGGGCGGCGCCGGTGCGGCGCCCAGATCCAGCTTCATCAGCGGCTCGGCGGTAGCAAAGCCGTCACTCGCTACGGCGCTGTTGAGGGCGCGCTCGCGAGCGGCTTTGCTACGCCGAGCGACACCACCTGGAGCGAGTTCGCCCGATGTCGCGGGGTGCACCGCGGTCGGATAACGATGCTGGAGGAAATCGTTCGCAGCCGGTCTTCACGATCCGCGCGAGTGCTTTTCATGAATGCTGCCTGCTTCCTCGTCTGCGGCGGCCTGAGTGTCCGGCACGCCCGAGTCAATGCCAGTACCACAAGGCCGGCAAGACGTCAGGTCTGGGAGCCTGCTTGTACGGTCGTATCGTATTCGGGAATGTCGTCGAAGGAGGCGTAGTTGAGATTGTAGAGTTTGGAATAGAGGCCCCCTGTGGCTATTAGCTGATCGTGGTTGCCAGTCGCAATAACTTGGCCATTCTGAAGCACGATGATGCGGTCGGCACCCCGGATCGTGGCAAGACGGTGGGCGATGACGAGGCCAGTGCGCCCTTCAAGCAGCTTTATCAGAGCCTTCTGAATCTGCATTTCCGTGTAGCTGTCGATGTTGGCGGTAGCTTCGTCGAGCACGAGGATCTTGGCGTCGGCGACGAGGGCGCGGGCGAAACTGATAAGCTGGCGCTGGCCGAGAGATAAGTTGTCGCCGCGTTCGCCAAGTTGGGTCTCATACCCGTCGGCGAGGCTCATTATGAAGTCGTGGGCGCCGACCGCCTTGGCGGCCTCGATCACCTTGTCGCGCGTGGCTTCCGTCTTGTGGTATCGAATGTTCTCGAAGACCGTCCCGGTGAACAGGAACGGCTCCTGCAGCACCATGGCGACCTGGCGGCCGAGCGATTCCTGGGTGAGATCGCGCACATCATGTCCGCCGACCAGCACTTGGCCCTGCTGAACATCATAGAAGCGGTGGACCAGGGCCATCGCGCTCGATTTGCCAGAACCGCTCGGCCCGACCAGTGCGACCGTCTCGCCGGGATTGACCCGGAAGGAGACATTTTTCAGCACCGAACGGTTCGGATTGTAGCCGAAGGTGACGTCCCTGAACTCGACCGAGCCGTCCATTTCGGGCGAAAGCACCTCGGCATTGGGTTTGTCCTGAACATCGATCTTGACGTCGAGCACATCGGTCAGGCGCTTGCCTGAGGCCATGGCGCGCTGCATGACCGAATATTGCAGGGTGAGTGAGCGGATCGGGTCAAAGAAGCGCTGGATGTAAAACAGGTAGGCAACCAATACGCCCACATCTATGCGGCCATTCATGACCATCGAGCCGCCGACCACAATAACGGCGGCCATGGCGAGGCCGGTGAGGCCATCGACGATAGGCACCATGACCAGTGCATATTTGGCAGCGATCAGGTGGGTCCTGAGGTTGGCATGGGCCTTGTCGTCAAAAAGGATGAAATTCACCTGCTGGCGGTCCATTGACTGGACGGTGCGCACGCCGTGAATGGCTTCGGCCAGCGCGCCGTTGACGACGGAATTAGTCTCGTGTGCGGCCATGAAGGCGTCGCGGGCACGCGGCAGCCAGACAATGCGGACGATCACCAGGACCGGCAGAACCGAGAGCGTCAAGAGGCCGAGGCGGAAGTCGAGCCACAGCATTACGAAAACGATGCCGAAGAGAAGCGCAACATCGCCTACGGAATATACCGAGGTTTCGAGGAATTCCTGTATGGAGTTGACGTCGCCTTGCAGGCGCGACATGAGGCGTCCGACCTCGGTCTTGTCCATGAAGGAGAGCGAAACCTTCTGCAGATGGCCAAACATGGCGCGGCGGATGTCGAACAGGACAGTTTCGGCCACTTTCCCAACCACGGTTTCCTGCATGTAGCCGGCAGCGAAATTGACCAAAATCGCCAAAACGAACGCGCCGACGGCCGCAAGCTGGGCTGAGCGATCGCTCCTTGCCGGGTTCATGCCCTGGTCGAGCGCGTAGCGGATGATCAACGGGATGAGAAGCTGCGTCCCGGTGAAGATCAGCATTGCTGCAATCGTGATGACTACCCTGGCCCGATAGGGACGGACGAAGGCCCAGATGCGCCGGAGGATGCTCTTGTCGAAAGCCCGGCCGAACATCTCCTCCTCGATGCGGTGCGAGCCGACAACCGCGCGCGGAGGGCGTCTGCCGTCGTCACGTTCGGCTTCGAGTTCGCCGGCGCGGCCCTGCGCCATCAGCGGGCGCCCCCATACTGGGTCATAATGTCATCACCCGGGCGCGTCTGGAGATCGTAAAGGGCCCTGTAGCGTCCCCGCTTCTCCAAAAGCTCTTGATGCGTGCCGCGTTCTACGATTTCGCCGTTATCGACAAAAAGGATCTGATCGGCATGCATAAGCGCACTCAGCCGGTGCGCGATGATGATCGTCACCCGATCCTTGGCGAAGCGCCGCATCGCCGCGCGGATGCGCTGCTCGGTGCCGGCATCGATCGCGGCCGTTGAGTCGTCGAAAACGACGACGGAGGGGCGCAGCATCATGGTGCGAGCAATCGTGAGACGCTGGCGCTGGCCGCCAGAGAGAGAGACGCCGCGTTCGCCCACGACCGTCTCGTAGCCTGCTGGGAGCCCGAGGATGTAGTTGTGGAGCTGGGCGAATTCGCCAGCGCGTTCTATTCGCTGTCTCTTCGCCCAGGGATCGCCATAAGCGATGTTGTTCTCGATCGTGGTGGTGAATAGGAATGCATCCTGCTGTACGACGGCGACCGCCTTGCGAAGCGTCGCGAGGGTGACATTGCGTATGTCCTGGCCGTCCAGCGTGATGGCGCCACCGGTCACGTCGTAAAAGCGGGGGACCAGATGAGCCATCGTCGATTTGCCCGAACCCGGCGGACCGACGATCGCGATCGTCTCGCCTCTACGGGCCTCAAAGCTGAGGTTCTTCAGAATGGCGCGGGTTTCGGCGCTGGGGTAAGCAAACGAGACATTGTGGAAGCGCAGAGTGCCGTCGCTTATCTCGAGCGGTCTGGCCTCGAGAGCATCCCTGATTGTGATCTCCTGGTCGAGGAGACCGAAAAGCCGCGAACCGCAGCTAGAAGCGCGGGCAAAGGCATTGACCATGAGGCCGATCTGGCGGACTGGCATTTGCAGGATTGTCATGAAGGTCAGGAAGGTCGCCACCGTTCCGACGCTGATCTCGCCAGCGACGAGCTTGCTGCCACCGATCCAGAGCACCAATCCCATTGCGAAAAAGAAGGACAAGGTCATCGCCGACGTGCTGGGCACGTAGATGTCAACTCGGTCGTGGGCGAGGTCGAGCGCGTTCTTGGAAGCGCCGTCGAACTTCAGCATCTCATAGGCTTGAGCCGCAAAAGCGCGGACCACGCGGATGCCTGCGAGATTTTCCTCCATCACGCGGCTTAGTACCGAAAGCCGCTCATGCAGGTCGAGCCAGGTGGCGCGCAGCCTAAGCTGTGTGGCCGATGAGCGCCAGGCGACAAAAGGCACGAAGCTCAGCGCGACCAGGCCGAGCATGGGATCGGTCGAGATCATCATGTAGGCGCCGATCCCGATCAGCATGGTGAGCAGGACCACGCGAACGAGCGCGGTGGAAAAATACATCCGCACGCCTTGGAGATCGAGCATTCCGATGGTGATCAGATCGCCTGAATGGACCCGGTCGTGAAAGGAAAAGCTGAGACGCTGGATCTTGTCGTAGTAGGCGAGCCGCAGTTCGTACGCGACATGATGCCCGACGGCTTCGGCAAAATAGTTCTGCGCCATCGTGAAAAGGCCGCGTAGCGCGCTGACGGCGAGCAGCAGGAGAGCAGGGGTCCAGAGCGCTTGTCCTGCCGCAGTCCCCGCGCCACCGCCCCCGATGGCTGTCTGGGTCAGGTCGACGGCCCGGCCGAGAAGCTGGGGAATGAGCAACTGGAGGATTGCCGCCAGGACCGTCGAGCCCATAGCGAAGGCGACCTGCCAGGGGTGCCGCAAATTCATACGCGTGATGCGCAACAGCGTACTCAAATCCCGGCCCCAGCGCGCCGCTTCCACATGGGTCAACGAATTCAGAGCGTTCGTTGCGCTGCCGATAGCATCACTGCTCACGGGTGTATTCCCGACTGCATTTTGCGCCCTCGAGGCAAGCCGAAGGACCAATCATCAAAGGGGCCCGCCATTGTTAATCCTGTCCACCACCTGCAGCAGGGCGCGTTCCTATAAGCCGAGCCGCGGCTTCACTTACTGGCATGTCGATCACCGTGATTCCGCTTGCCGCAAGGAAACGCGCTTCGTTTCTGGTCAGCGTTTCCGCGTCCATTACCGCGCAATGTGGACCTCGGGAGCGCTTCATGATCTGCCTGGCGTAGGTGCGCAGCATCTGATCGTTGAAGCGGCAGCCAACGAAGAAAAATCCACGGGTGATGCGCCGTTCCTTCACCACGTCTGGGATCGGTGTCTGGATATCGATTTCGGTCAGGACTTCGACATAATCGGAATCTGCGACGAGAAAGTTTTGCGCCGGCCTAATACTCCCGTGAGGTGTATAGAGAACCGTCTTCGCCCCCGATCGGGGGTCGAGTTCCCTCCCGGACAAATCGTAGGTTTTCGTCCAAATGTCCCGGATTTCGTTCGCCCGCGTTACGCCCTGGATCTCGACGACGTCCGTTCGGCCAGTCTCTACGAGAGCCGTGCGCATCGCGCCGTCGTACCAGCTGTCGATGATGAGGGAGAGCGGCAGCCTTGCGAGCCAGGCGTGGAGGAGGGTCGGCGCCACCGGCGCTGCGAATATGTCGCTCATCCAAGCTTGCAGCGTCCGGCGATGCCGGCGCTGTTCGATGAACTGCGCAACCGACCACATATTGGTGCGGATCCTGGAAGGGGCTGGCGCCCGCGCATTGAGTGCCGCGGCAACGACCTCCGGCCTATGCGGCACAGGCGGTTCCGCACAGTTGAATTCAAGAAGACCCGGACCGAGATAGGGGATCACCTCATCGGCGGCGAGCGCTTTCTTCGCCAGGTCAAGCAGCTTTTCGGCAAAACTGTCCCGCACGATGACGAGGTGGCCCGATGTCAGGATCGTGTTCATGCTCGTTTCCTCGCGACGCACCTTATCAAGGGGGAGCATCAGTCTTCTTCGGAAACCTTCCTTGCCTCGACGGTGATCGGCAGACGCGTATCCCGTGGGAGATCGGGTAGGAGGAGCCGCCACCCGTTCCTGAGCGTCACAGTTCCGCCCCACAACTCTTCCTTCTCGAGCTTGATGATCGGCTCTTCGAGGTCCTTCTTCGGGACATACGCCGACAAGCCAGCATCGGTCCTGCGGATCATGACTTTCATCTGGCCGTCCCTTCATTGGTATTGCTATCAGCACTGCAGGGCACCTCGGCTTTGTCGAGGCTCATCAGTTCACGCGCTCGCATGCCGACGACTGTGCCACGGTCGATCCATTCGACCGCATAGATGAAGAACTGCTGGAGAAAGGTGCCAATGTCGCGCACATATCCCTCGTCGCCCTTCCGCACGAGATTTTCGCCGATCTCCCTGCCAGGATAGGTGCCGTCATTCTTTATGTGGCGAGTGGCACGTACCCGCTCTCCCGGCATGAATCGTGGAGGCCTGCGGATTTCGACCTCCTCTTCGCGTCCGAGCGACATGTCCGTTCCCTGATTTCCCTTGAGGCTGCAGTGTGAACAAAGGCGTTCCAGGCGTCCTGCGAAGGCATCCCCGACCATGTCGGCGGCCCAATGTCCGTCACGCAGGAACGCAGGTCTTCGGCACCGGGCATACCGAGGCACATTGCTGCGCATCGAAGACCCCCTCGCATTCGGTGCACTTTTGCGGCTCGATCACATAGCTCTCGCCTTTGAACTTGATCGCGCCGGAGGGACACTCGAATTCGCAGGCGCCGCATTGGGTGCATTGGGATGCGATGATCTTGAAAGCCATTTTAACTCCTGGTCCGAATGGATGAGACGCGCTCAGGCCGTCGCCGCGAGTGCGGGGGTCCCAGACGCGGCCGCGTAAATCGCGCTGATTGCGGTCTCGATATAGTCGTGGGCATATGCGTCGGTGGCTTGGATTCCAGCGTCGGCGAGCTGATCCTGCGGGCAGTTTCCGATCTTGGCGCACAGCACGATATCTATGCCTTCAAGCGCTGCGATGACGCCATCGAGGGCGGCTTCTCCGCCCCAGCCGCCGAGGCAATACTGCTCCACCTTCCGATGCCCGACAAAACTGATCCCTCTCGGCGAGACTTGATAAACCTGGAATTCCTTCGCATGGCCGAAATGTTCATTGACGCGGCCGCCGCCCTTGGTCGCCACCGCGAAGAGAAGGGACTTGCCGGGGCTCGCTGCCTTGACCAATCCGATCGCTTCTCTCCTAGCCGCCACGTGATCACGGCGCTCCTCCGCGACCAGCTCCCGATAGGCCTTGTGATTGCTGGCATCGTAGGTGACCTCGCCGGGAATCCGGTCGACTGTGAATTCCTGGCCACGATCCTCTCCGAGCAGGCCGACGGCATCTGCCCGGCACTGCCGGCAGTGGCGCATCAACTGGGCGCCGCCTTCGACACGATCCTGAAGAGCCTTCAGCTCCATTGCGTTTGGGCCGCGTTGCCCGCTCAGTCCGTAGTGCGTGCCGTGCGCCGGGTCCGAAATCAGCGGCATGAGGTTGTGCAGGAACGCGCCTCGCTCCTTGACCCATCTATTCACCTTGATCAGATGCTCATCGTTCACGCCGGGGATCATCACTGAATTGATTTTGGTGAGGATGCCGCGCGCGGTCAGCATCTCCAGACCCAACATCTGCCGCTCGTGCAGGATCCGGGCGGCTTCGATGCCGACGTAGCGGCGATGGTCGTAAAAGATCCAAGGATAGATCTTTGCACCGACCTCAGGGTCGACCATGTTGATGGTGATCGTCACGTGATCGACATTCATGTCGGCAAG
Source organism: Mesorhizobium sp. M0106 (assembly GCF_040322715.1). Lineage (NCBI taxonomy): Bacteria > Pseudomonadati > Pseudomonadota > Alphaproteobacteria > Hyphomicrobiales > Phyllobacteriaceae > Mesorhizobium > Mesorhizobium sp. M0106. The sequence goes on from NZ_JAMYUA010000014.1 coordinate 80,924, forward strand.
CTCATCGACATGGTCCGGCAGCGCGAGCCCATTCGTGGAGATGCAAAACTTGATGTCTGGGATTTCCCTGGCAACTCGTTCGAACGTTGCCTTCGTCTTCTTCCAGTCGTAACAGGCATCGCCCGGTCCGGCGATGCCGAGCACGGAGAGTTGCGGCACCTCGTTGGCGACCGCGACCACCTTGCGTAGCGCCTGGTCGGGTGTCAGCTTTTCGGAGACCACCCCAGGCCGGCTTTCGTTGGCGCAGTCATATTTGCGATTGCAGTAGTTGCACTGGATATTGCAGCCGGGCGCGACCGCGACGTGCATGCGCGCGAAATAGTGATGCGCCTCTTCTGAAAAGCAGGGGTGATCCTTGATCTTCTCCCAGATAGCCGGATCCGTGTCGTCCGGCTTTATCGACGAGCCGCAGGACGAAGACGCGCAGCCACCGGCTTTCACGGTGGCAAGCAACTGGTCACCGAATGTCGTGCTGAGGCTCTCAAGCGAAATTGCCGGTGCGGACATCGAACGGCTCCGTTGCTGGGTGAATGTCGCAGTTCAAACCGCAAGAGCTATGCCAGCTCAAAGAGCGGTTTTGGTTCACGAATTGGCTTTCGTGTCGGATTCCATCGGATTGCTCCGACACATCTTTGTCGGGCTTCCGACAGTGGACAAGCAAATCGAGTCGCGAAGGCTACCAGCCTTGGGCGCGAAGGGTCTGAGGGAGACTACTCCGGACTTACGTTTGACGTCATCACGACGTCTAGAATTTCTTCACCTCGATGCCATATCGGCGCAGCGCGTAGCCGATTTGCCGCGGCGTGAGGCCGAGGATACGAGCCGCCCTGGCCTGAACCCAACCGGCCTTGTCCATCGCGTCGATCAGCCGGTCGCGTTCCGTCAGACGCGGGGGACAAGCGGGATCGTTTGGATCGCCGGCCGCAAGGGGAGATACGTTGCCTGCGGAGGCACCGATGCGACTGGCCGGCAGCCGCAATCCGACCGGCACTGCGTTGACCCGTGCGAGATCGTCGATGGTATTGCCGCCATTCGAGCGGTCGGCTCGCTTCCAGAGGAGCCAGGAAAGGCACTGGCTCTTCTTACAGGCGAAATCGGATGGCGTGATCGTCCTTGAACGCGCAAGTGTGGCCGTCCTTTGGACGCAGTTCTCCAGCTCGCGGACGTTACCAGGGAAGTAGCATTGCGAGATCAGGTCAAGCGCCGACGGCGCGAAGGCGAGTGCGCGATCGTTCTCCTTGTTGAATCGGTTGAGGAAGGCGTTCGCAAGGCGTGGAATATCGCCGGGTCGCTCTCTGAGCGGAGGCAGGATAATTGGCACCACATTGATGCGGTAATAAAGGTCGGCCCGGAACTCCCCTTTTATGACGGCCGTCTCGAGGTCCTTGTTGGTGGCGCATATGAGGCGCACGTCGACCTGTAGCGTTTTGGTGCCGCCGACTCGCTCCAACTCGCCTTCCTGCAAGACACGCAACAGTTTGGCTTGAAAGGCCGGCGAAATCTCGCCGATTTCATCAAGTAGCAGCGTTCCCTCATTTGCCAATTCAAAACGACCGGCGCGCTGGGAGATAGCACCCGTGAAAGCGCCCTTTTCATGCCCAAACAGTTCTGACTCCAGAACGCTTTCAGACAGTGCGGCGCAGTTCAATTTGACGAAAGACTTCTTCCTCCGACGTGAGAGCTTATGGATGGCTTGCGCAAAGAATTCCTTGCCGGTGCCGCTTTCACCCCGCAGTAGCACGGTGGAATTGGTCCCTGCTACGACCGAGACGGTTTCGAGCACCTGCTTGAGTGCGGGGCTTTCCCCGATGATCCCGTCGATTTTGACATCCGCATGCCGGGCAGGGTCGTAGGTCCTCCCCTCGTTGGGCGATTTCTCCGGTCTCCATTGCTCATGGACAGACCGCTGACGATCTGTACTCAGGATGCGATGGAGACGGATCGTCCGGCCGACAAGGTTGGCGACCATCGTCAGGAAGTATGTGTCCTCGTCGTCGCGAAAGTCGGTGGCGCCGTCTCCGGCGCGGTCGATCGACAATGTCCCAAGGATTTTATGATCAGCCTTTAGCGGGATACCGATAAAGGCAATTGGGATGGTGCCGCTGCTCGAAGATGTTTGAAGGTCAGCCTGAAATAGTTGGGACTTGCGGACGTCCGGTATGAAGAGCGGCGTCCCCGTAGCGACGATTTGATCTGTTATGGCCTGTGGTATGACGCGGCGAGTGCCTGATTGAGGTGCGTGGGTATTGCCGGCAGTTGCGGCAATCTCCGGCTCTCCTTCAGCGTCCAGGACGACGATTGCTCCGTGACGCATCTGCAGAAACGAAGGCAGGATGTTCACGACATTGGCGAGCGTAATCTCCAGCTCGCTGGGGGCGGTCAGCACCTTCGATATCTCGTAGAGTCCCCTGAGCGCGATATCTGCTTGGGGCATGCTTTTGATGGGCGGTTCAGGGCGGGTATCCCGAGGTGCTACCTCGTCGACCCGATCTTGCGGTACGTGAGCCATGGAAACACCTCAGCGGTTGTCGTCCAGAGTGCTCCTCCTTTTGTGTCTGAGTCTGAATTGTGAAAGCACAGTATTCACGAGCTTCTCTTCGTGGCGCGGCAATTCAAGCAAAGATAGACTTGGCGTTGGTCGCGACCTCAGGTGTACCAAGATTGACCCTCTTGATACGGTGCGTGCGTCCTCATCCGAATTTGAAGAGGACTCCGAAGCCGCCGCGTGGATAGTTCCACTCGATCTCGCCACTGGTCTCGCACAAAATCCGGCAGGTGCCGCACTCCATGCAGCCGTCGGCAGTGATCTCCACTTGACCTTTGTCGTTCAACTCATAACATTTCGCCGGGCAGACGTGGGTCAGCGCGAGCAAGTTCGCGCTTGGCCTCTCGTGCGGTCGCACTTTGATATGCGGACGGCCGGAATCCACCAAGTAGCGGTTCTGGTAAAGCTTGTCCTCGACACGTGACTTCGTCACTGCGATCGTCATTTCGTCTCCCCTCAGCGCCACGCCAATGCAAGGCGGACCGCGTCGCTGACCAGCCCCCAGCGCGAGCGCGCCTTGATGAAGGCCGCCGTGGTCGCCTTTTCCTTCTCGATCTTCGGCGTGCCGTCGACACGCATGAAGTTCTGCGCGGCTTGCGACATCAACCGCGGATAGGTCGTGAAGTAATTGCAGGAATTGGTGTGGAGCAAGGCCGGCATGTCTTTGTATTTCCTTAGGTCCTTGACCACGAAGGACTTGTCCAGCATGGCTTTGTAAAGGGCGAGATTCCGTTTGGTCATAGGACCGTTGCGGCTCTTGACCTCGATGATTGCCTCAGCCGCGATGCGGCCGGAGGTCATGGCGAGGTTCGAACCCTCGCGGTGAATGGCGTTGTTCAGTTGCGCGGCATCGCCGACCACGACCCAACCGTCGCCAAAGAGCTGCGGAATAGCCTTGTAGCCGCCTTCGGGAATGAGATGCGCGGAATATTCTTTCACTTCCGAGCCGGCAATCAGCGGCCGGATCGAAGGATGGGTTTTTAAGGCGTCGAGGAGGACGTAAGGGCTCTCGACCATCGCGGCGAAATCGGAGACGAGGCAGCCAATGCCCAGTGAGATCGACTCCTTGTTGGTGTAGAGGAAGCCGAGCCCGGCCATGCTGCGGGAGGTCGTGCCCACCGCCTCGATCACGCAGCCTTCATCGCCTTTGAGGCCGAACCGCTGCTCAATGACCTCTTCGGGCAGGAAATGCATTTCCTTGACGGCGAGCGCCACGGTTTGCGGCTTCGGCATCTCGCGCAGGCCGGCCCGCGTGCCAAGCAGTCCGCAGACACCTTCTGCGAGGACGACCACGTCCGCGTAGATGGCTCCGCCGGCCCGGTCTGTGCGGACGCCGATCACCCTGTCCTTGGCGTCACGGATGAGTTCCGTCACGGTCGTCTCGCACAGAACCGTCGCGCCGGCCTCGCGCACCTTACGCGAAAACCATTTATCGAACTGGGCACGGATGATCGTGTAGCGGTTGGGCTTCGCCTCATTGAAGTCGTCCGACCGATAGTGAATCCCGGTGTGGGACGTGTCGTCCATCACCCAAAGCCGCTGTTCAACCAAATGCCGCTCAAGAGGCGCATCGTCCCGGAAATCCGGGATGATCTTCTCCAGCATGTTCGCGTACATGATGGCACCCTGGACATTCTTGGACCCCGGATATTCACCCCGCTCCAACTGCAGCACCTTCAGGCCGTGGCTGGCCATGGTGTAAGCAGCTGCGTTTCCGGACATGCCGGCCCCAATAACAATGGCGTCGAATTGTTCCTCAATCATATCCATCCCTTAGCTCGCAAGCTTATCGCGACTGTGGGGCGACAGCCGCCGGGTGAAGGCTTCCGTCAGTGCGGGCAGGAAGCGGATCGCGTCGGTGACGATCCCGAGGTGAGCGAAATCGAAAATCGGCGCGTTCGGGTCGGTGTTGATGGCCACGATGAGATCCGCCCCCTCGACGCCAACCCGGTGCTGGATGGCGCCGGAAATCCCAGCCGCTATGTAAAGCTTCGGCCGGATGGTCTTGCCAGTTTGGCCGATCTGCCGATCAGCCGGCATCCAGCTCTTCTGGACCAACGGGCGCGAACAGCCATGCTCGGCACCAATTGCCCGCGCGAGATTCTTCACAAGCTGCAGGTTCTCCGCCGCGCCTAGACCGAGGCCTCCCGCAACCACGACGTCGGCATAGGCAAGATTTGCCTTTGCCGACTGACTATCCGGCAGGAAGCCCAGGACTTTGGTAACGATCTCGTCCTCGGCTACCGAGAGCTTGTGCCGGATGACACGCCCGACCGGTTTATCCGCCCGCGGTGGCATGGGCATGACCCTCGGTCGCACTGTCGCCATCTGGGGGCGGAAATTGAGCGTATAGATCGTGCACAGCAAGGAACCGCCGAAAGTCGGACGGGTGGCGGCGAGCGAACCGTCGGTATCCACATCAAGTTCGGTGCAGTCGGCCGTGAGCCCTGTCTGCAAGGTCGTCGCCACGGAGCCGGCAAGATCCCTGCCGAGTGTGGTGGCACCGAGAAGAAGGATCTCGGGTTTGTGGGTATCGACCAGATCCGTCATCGCCTTGGTGAATGGCTCGTTCCGATAGTCGGCGAGCAGCGGCGCCTCGACGATGTAGACAAGGTCGGCGCCATAAGCGAACGCTTCGGCAACGGCGTTCCCGATGGCCTCTCCCGGCGGTCCAAGCACGACGCCTGCAAGCTGGACCTGAAGCTTGTCTGCTAACTTGCGGCCTTCGCCGAGCAGTTCGAATGATACGGGATGGACCTGGCCGCGTTCGAGCTCGATGAAAACCCAAACGTGCCGGTAGTCCTTGAAATGCGCGGGCAGCTCCTTCTTTATGCCGGCACGGCCGGCGGCAGGGCGAGGGGTTTCTCGGTTCGCGGTCGACATCGTCTGCTCCTTGCCCTCTCACGCGCCGCCGTTGAAGGCGAGCTCATGTTCCAATGCCGGCTGGCGGGTGAAGATTGCCGTGATGAGTTCGTCAGCGACATCGCGCAAGGCCATCTCGGCGGTGTCGATTTTTGCCGCCTTTTCGGCCCGCGCAGGAGGCGCGAAAACGCGCTTGACGACCGTCGGTGAACCGCGCAGGCCGCATTTGGTGAGATCCTCAATGCCGGCATCGGCCGCACTCCATTTCAAGACCTGGCTGCGCGCGGCGCACAGGGCGTCCTGGATCGAGCCCCGGCGGATCTCGTTTGTGCCTTCCAGCATGGTGATCAGGCAAGGGAGACTGCTCTTCAGCATCTGTGTGCCGCCTTCGGAGCGGCGCTCGACCTTGATCTCGCGCGCAGCAATATCAATGGAGGCGATCTTCGCGACATAGGTAAGCTGCAGGAGTTCGAGGCGCTTGGCGATGCCGGGCCCGACTTGGGCGGTGTCGCCATCGATCGTCTGCTTGCCGGTGAAGACGAGGTCTGGCGTGCCGAACGTCTCGCCAACCTTCGCGATTGCCTGGGAAAGGGCGAACGAGGTCGCCAGCGTGTCGGAGCCGGCAAAATAGCGGTCGGTCAAGAGCACCGCTCGGTCGGCGCCGTATCCGAGCGCCTTGCGCAACGCGTCCTCTGCCATGGGCGGACCCATAGTGAGTACGGTAACTTCGCCACCATAGGCGTCGCGCAGTCTGAGGGCCTCTTCGAGGGCGAACAGGTCGTAAGGGTTGATGATGGTCGGAACACCCTGGCGCATGATCGTGTTCGTCACCGGATGGACCCGTATCTGTGCCGAGTCCGGCACCTGCTTGATACAGATTACGATGTGCATTGGCGGTTTCTCTAGGCTCCTGTCCGGATGCGGGCTTGGCGGTTATCTCCTTGGTGTGCATCATTCGTGCCAACTGTTTTGCGCTGCCCCCTATTCCTAGAACTTCGTTGGTTGCTTCTGAGGGCGCCGTGGTGATGACCGGATTTGTCGGCCTCTCGACATTGTCGCGTCGCAACTCGTGTCGCTGTCATTCCTGTCCGAACCGCTTCAGTACGGAGTCGAACGGGACAAAGGTGCGGCCCGGCGTGGCAGGTTTGTTCGGATCGTGGTCTTTGAGCACCTTGAAGACCCGATGCATGAGCGGCGAGGAAATCGCGAAATCCTCGTAAGCGCGTTCGAGCGTCGCGCGCACCCGCGCGGCAATCACCTGGTCGGGCAGACCGGAGAAATCTTCTTCGGCAAGGTATTGGCCCACGCGCTTCATGATATGGAGCCGCGAGACATTCAGCACCTTCGGGTCATAGGAGACGCCAAGGACTGCGAAGAACTCCTCCGCAGCCGACAGGCGCTTCAGTCGTGCGAGGATGTCGGTGATATCGATGGGGCGTCTGTCAGCGGAACAATTCATTGCATTCTCCCTGGTCGGAAAACTGTGGTGTCGGTGCGCTCGCGCAGGGCTGACCTGGACCCGCACAGCTCCGCGAGGGATGCCTCGCTGCACATTCCATCGTAGAGCTCGACCAGTTGAGTTGCAGTGACGGTCGATTTGGTCTCGGCCGCCTCGCGCCGGACGCGGGCCACCATCGCGGCTGCCAAATCCGGGTCGAGATCGCGGCCGCTTTCTCTCAGCACATGGGCAATCGCAGTGGCGCCGGAATGCTTGCCGATGACGATACGCCGGCAGCGGCCCACGAGAGCCGGATCGAGCCCCTGATAAGTACGCGAGTCCTTCAGCAGCCCTGCCACGTGAATGCCGGATTCGTGGGTGAAAACATCGGCGCCGACGACCGGTTTAATGGCCGCGGTCTGCCGGCGGGCGGCCCAAGCCACCTGGGCGGCGAGGTCGGGCAATGCGGTCAGCTCGATGCCGGTATCCGCGCCGTCGAGGACCGCCATCGCGGCGGCCACCTCTTCCAGCGCGGCATTGCCCGCACGCTCGCCGAGCCCCAGGACGGTGACGGAGGCATGGCGCGCGCCTGCGCGGATCGCGGCCAGCGTGTTGGCGGCAGCAAGTCCGAGATCGTTGTGCGCATGAAATTCAAGGTCAATTGGAGACTGCGCAACGAGCTGGGCGACAAGTTCGAAGGTCGAAAACGGGTCGAGAACGCCGACTGTGTCGGCTAGCCTGACGCGGCTTGCGCCGGCGCGTGCAGCCGTCTCGATGACGCGGGCGAGATGATCCCGATTGGCCCGCGAGGCATCCTCGCAGCCCACCGCGACGAAGAAGCCGGCGGCGGCGGCGCGCCTGACCATATGATCGATGACCTGGAGCGCTCCCGCCTTATCGAGGCCGAGCTTGGCGGCAAGTTGGATGTCCGACGCAGGCAGCGATAGATTGACGGCGTGGACGCCGCTCTCGATCGCTGCATCGAGATCCAGCGACGTCATCCGGCACCAGGCCATGAGCCGAACCGGGAGACGCCGCGCGACCACGGCGCGAATTGTTTCGATCTCGTCGGCGCCCATGACCGGCGTGCCGATCTCGATCTCTGTGACGCCGGCCGCCGCAAGAGACTCGGCGATCTCCAGCTTTTCCGTCGTGGTAAAGGCGACGCCGGGCGCCTGCTCGCCATCGCGCAAGGTCGTATCGTTGAGAAAGACATGACGGGTCATGAACGGTAGCCTGTTCTGCTGCCGCTCAGGCATAGACCGGATTGAACGTCTTCGGAGCTTCGCTTACCCGGCCCAGAACTGGGAAAGCCACGCAGCTTCTCCACGATTGCCGGCATGACCTCGAGCACCCGGTCGACGTCCGCTTCGCCGTTGTCCCGCGCCAAGGAGAAGCGGACTGCCGCGTGTGGCGTTTTCATCGCGCTCAGGACATGGCTCGGTTCCAGCGAGCCGGAGGTGCAGGCGGAGCCGGAGGAACACGCGATGCCCACGCGGCTGAGGAGAAGTGGAATTCCATCACTTTCGACATGTTCGAAGGAGATGTTTGCGGTGTTGGGCAACCGTTCCAGGGGATCACCAGTGACACAGGTGCTTGGGATGCGCTGGAGAATCCCGTCCTCTAAACGGTCGCGGAGCGACTTTACCCGTGTGGTCTCGTCGTCCATGAATTTCAAGGCGAGTTCGGCCGCCATGCCGAGCCCGACTATGCCGGGCGTATTCTCGGTGCCAGCACGCCGGTTTTGTTCTTGGTGGCCCCCCTTGATCAGCGAGTGGAAATTGACGCCACGTTTTACGAAAAGCGCGCCGATCCCTTTCGGCCCATGCAGCTTGTGGCCGGAGAGCGACAGCATGTCGATTGCGGTCGACTTCAGGTCCATCGGAAGCTTGCCGACCGCCTGCACAGCATCGGTATGGAAAAGGGCGCCCACTTCCTTGGCCAACTCGGCAAGCCTGGCCACGGGGAAGATCACACCAGTCTCATTGTTCGCCCACATTATCGAGACGATTGCCACCTGTGGGGTGAGGGCGGCCATATAGGCGTCGAGGTCGAGCCGGCCACGGCAATCCACCGGGATCCTGTGCACCTTGACGCGGCGGGTCTTCTCAAGATGCGCGCAGAGCGTCAGCACGGCGGGATGCTCGACCGCGGACGTCACGATCTCGGTTCGGTTGGGCGTCGCCTCGAGCGCCGAAAGAAGCGCTGCATTGTCGCTTTCTGTCCCACCCGAGGTGAAGGTGATCTCATCGTCGAACTCCGCGCCGATCAGAGCTTGCAACTGCCTCCGCGCCTTTCTCACCGCCGCACTGACTGAGGCGCCAAGAGCGTGCGCCGACGAAGGGTTGCCGAATTGATCCCTAAAGAACGGCAACATCGCTTGCACGACCTCAGGATCGGCCCGTGTGGTTGCGTTGTTGTCGAGGTAGACAGGTTTCATGTGCGATCCTCAGTTGACCGGAATGACGCGAGCGTGCGACCGCCTCATTGAGCCTCTGGCGCATGCCGTTGATGATGATGGGCCCGAACTGGCAGCCGGCGCAGACGCCCGAGAGTTTGACTTAGACCGGATCGGCGTCGACACGGACAAGTCCGCAGTCGCCGCCGTCAGCCCGCAGGTAAGGACGCCCGAACGCGACAACGTTATCGATAAGCCGAATTTGGCGCAGCGGCGCGATTTGGTCGCCAGCAGCTTGGGTGCCACCAGGAACCGAACTGTTTCGGGAGGCGACGTTCTTTGCATCCTACCTGAAGCGATTGCCGGTCCCAAGATCGGCTTCGACCTTGCCTTGTTCTTGAGGACAGGGACATCTGTTGTGCCGGCCATATAAGCCTCCTCTGCCGCAAATGAGTCCGTCAACGGCAATCGCTTCATGGACCCGCACAGGCGCTTCGGGCGATCAACTGAAGGACTTGCCGCAGCCGCACTTCTCGCGCGCGTTGGGGTTATCGAAGACAAAGCCGGAAGATTCCAGCCCGGTGAGGAAGTCGACGGTCATGCCGGCGACATGCGGTTGGGAGCCCGCGTCCACGAACAGCTTAATCCCATCTGTCTCGGTGATCGCGTCGCCCTCGCGCGACACGCTCTCCAGGCCCATTAAGTATTTGAAGCCGGCGCAGCCGCCGGCCTGGACCATGATGCGAAAGCCTTCCGCCGGCTCGCTGGCGCGGGAAAGAGCAGTCTTGATGGCGGCAACAGCGTTGTCGGTGAGCGTAATCATGGCTCCATTCTCCTCAGTCCGGGACCTGCTTGCGCATCACGTTGCATGCACCGTGCCAAAGCGAAAAAATGTTTCAACACAGCGCGGCATCTCTGACACTGCGGTGGTTCTTGTGAGTCCATTGCTGCGAAGGTGTCGGCCAACCGACACGTACTGTCGGGTTTGTCGGGTCCGCCACGCGGGATGTTGGGCCTGAGTTGTTGGCTGAACTCACATTAAACCAATGACCATTACAGAAGACTTCTTCTGAGCTTGCTTCGGTCAATTGGCACGGTTTTTGAAGCTCCACTTGGCGAGGCGGCAAGAGACTGCCGATCCACAATCGTGTCGTGGGTGCCCTCGCGATCGATGGGGCGAAGCAAGGGAGCAACATGTCAGGACTGGGTCAGACACGCTTTGTTTGGCGAAGCAGCGCCGCCCGTGGCATCCGAATGACCGATTGGCCGATTGCGACAACACCCACAATCGCTCACCACCGCCCGGTGGCCACCGACCGGCTCGATGTGATTCCATCGGCATGTGCCTGCTCGTGTCACTCGGGTCTCGCCGCTCCGATAGCACCCCCGGTTTTCGCGCGGGTGCGACGACGTGCGCACGCTGTCCAGCGACACTTTGTTCACGGGCCAGCAGCAGATCAGGGTCGAGCATTACGGCGCGCCCGATCGGCTGAAGATTCACCGGCAGGGCAGCTGATCCTCACACGTAGGTGGAAGCAGGGGTAAGACATGGACCAGCGCGAGAAACCGTCGCCGGACGAAATCCGGCGGGCGTGCGAAGACAATCCGAAAATCCGGGAGCATGATCTCGCCGCTCGATTGGGCATTTCGGAAGCCGAATTGGTCGCGGCGCATTGTGGTCACGGCGCGGTGCGCATCGAGCCGCGCGTCGATGATCTGCTGACCGGCCTCGAAGCGGTCGGCGAGGTGATGGCGGTCACCCGCAACCAAAGTGCCGTGCACCAAAAGATCGGCGTTTACGACAAAGTGGTCACCGGCAACCCGCATGCCATGGTGCTCGGCGACGAGATCGACCTGCGCATCTTCCCGAAAGCGTGGGCGTATGGCTTCGCCGTCGAGAAGCGCGAGGAAGCCGAGATCCGCCGCAGCCTGCAATTCTTTGATGCCACCGGCGAGGCGATGCACAAAATACATCTCAGGCCCGCCTCGAACCTGCACGCCTATCAGAATCTGGCGGCAGAGCTCGTATCCTCCGACCAGGAGCCGATCATATCGGTCGAGGCGAGCGGGGCGCGCGATAACGCAGTGAGTCAAGACCAAGCCGCCACGGTCGACGACCTACGCGAGCACTGGAGCCGGCTGAGCGACGTGCATCAGTTCTACCATATGTTGAAGACACTGAAGCTCAGCCGCTGCCAGGCGATACGTATGGCCGACGAGGATTACGCCTGGCTGCTCGACAATGACGCCGTTGGCGCCCTGTTCCAACAGGCGGCCGAAGACGAGATGCCGATCATGTGCTTTGTCGGCAATCGTGGTTGCATCCAGATCCATTCCGGCCCGATCAAGTCGGTCAAGCAGATCGGGCCGCGGATCAATGTGCTCGACGAGAACTTCCATCTCCATCTTAGGACTCATCACATCCGCGAGGTCTGGGCCGTGCGCAAGCCGACGAGGGACGGTCACGTCACGTCCGTTGAAGCCTATGGCGCCGACGGCAAGATGATCATCCAGTTCTTCGGCGCGCGCAAGGAAGGCGAACGCGAGCGCAGCGACTGGCGGTTTCTGGCCGAGAGTCTGCCACGCGTTCCCGGTCCGACCGACAGGGATGTGTAGAGCCGACAGGCCCTCGGAATGAACCGGCCGCCATAGGACTCGGCACCACGTTCCGACAGCGGCTCGCGAGGAAATATAGGTCCATGTGCGATAGAGCTTGCCGTCGTAGCGCATACGGACGGTCAGGTGTGCACGCCGGAATTGGACCGCATCGATACAGTCAGGCTCGTCGCCGGCCGGATCGCTGCGCACGAGTGCATCGCTCGTCTGACCGGAAATCCTTGCAGCGGCTGCGAGTGATACAACGCATACGCCATCAGCGCCGAACCGAAGCGCGGCTCGACCTTGTTGATAATTTCGATCATCGCGGGCAAGCGCCGCGGGTCTTGTCGGACCACATCCGATCCTTTCGGTGGATCGCGTCGTTGCTCAATCCGGGCCCTGCGAGCGATCTCCTCGCTCGTCGACCGGAAGGCTGTGCAGCAGCCGCCAGGCCGAACTGCCCTATGTCGCGGACTCGACAAAACCGACCGTGGATGTCGGTTGTCGGACGTTGTCCTAAGAATGATGGACAGGTGATCATCAACTTAGCGGCGACGGGCCCAGTGCAGGCTGGCATCGCTTGCTGCAGCGCCATGGGTACGCCTATCCGGCACGCGACTTGCTTCGACTATTTGATCAGCAGGGCATCAGCAGTGCGTCACGGAGCTCAGCGGTGATTGACCAGCCTCTCGACCCTGACGGGAACAAGCGGCGGCTTTGCTTCATGACCGCTGCGCAGCGGAGATGCCCTTCTGATTGACTTCGCAACCGATCTCATCCGCGCTGGTGCAGGTGGGCTGTATCGGGCGACAGAATCTAGAAGGCGCCCGACCCGAGACGTACCCATGCTGCAAATCGACTTTATGAACAGAGGTGCAATCTCAATCGAGCCATGAACGTCAATGTAGAGAAAGCAAAATGGCGACCAAGCCCGTTCCAGATCATGTCCCGCCCGAAATGGTGAGGGACTTCAGCCTGTTTACATCGCCAGGGATGCCACCAACACCCAACGGGGATCCACACGCAGCTGTCGCTTGCGTACATGACGGGCCTCCGATCTTTTACTCCCGCTACAACACGCAAGATGGCCGGGGTACCTGGGTCATCACCCGTGCCGCGGACCAGCGGAAGGTGCTGCAGGACGCAGAGACTTTTTCCAGCCATCGCAGCATCTTCTCCTCCATACTGGGTGAAAACTGGCCGACGATCCCGCTTGAGCTCGATCCACCGGCCCATGGCGTCTTTCGCTCACTGCTCAATCCGCTGCTTTCGCCAAAGCGGGTGTTGGCTTTGGAACCGGCTGTCCGCGAACGGGCGGTCGAGCTGATCGAAAGGATCGCCGCGTCGGGCACAAGCTGCGACGTGATGAAGGATTTTGCCTTTCCTTTCGCGGTGAGCACCTTTCTTCGCTTTCTGGGGTTGCCCGATGACCGACTCGATACATTCGTCGGCTGGGGGAAAGATCTGCTCCACGGCGACGATAAGGAACGACCTGTGGCTGCCCGGACGATCGTGGCATTCATCGACGAACTTGCAGCCATGCGCCGCCAGGAGGCGGTTGACGATTTCATGACCTTTATCGTGCAGGCACAGGTCGAGGGCCGCCGGCTGACGGACACCCAAGTCCGCGGCATCGGCGTGCTTGTCTTCGTCGCTGGGCTCGACACGGTCGCAGCAGCTATAGGCTTTGACTTGGCGTACCTCGCGCGCAACCTCAAAGATCAGCAATTGCTGCGGAGCGAACCGGACCGCATCCCGCTCGCAACCGAAGAATTGCTGCGGGCCTATCCGCCCATTCAGTTGATCCGCGTGGCTACGAAAGATATCGACTTCGAAGGCGCGCCGATCCGGAAGGGGGACTATGTTTCCTGCGCCACGATGATTGCCAATCGTGACCCGGCGGAATTCGAATGCCCCAACACGATCGATTTGGAGCGGGAGGACAACCGCCACGCCGCCTTTGGCTATGGTCCCCACCGTTGCCTTGGCTCACACCTTGCCCGGCGGGAGATTGTCATTGGCCTGGAGGAGTGGCTGGCGCGCATCCCGGCTTTCAGGATCAAGCAGGGTACGGCACCCATAACCTCTGGCGGCCATGTGTTCGGGATCGAAAATTTGATCCTGGACTGGTCATAGGCCCGCCCCGAGCCGGGGCACAGACAATGGAGGCACCGCCATGCGCATCATCGTCCAAAATGCCAAATGCCAGGGTCACGCGCGATGCGCGGCGCAAGCGCCGGACATCTTCAAGCTTGATGACGAGGGTTATATCCTGCCTGGTGACATTGAAGTTGCGGAAGGGGAGGAGCTGCCGGCATCGCGAGGCGCGCGATGCTGTCCTGAACGTGCGCTGGAACTCACCCCCTGACGCTTTGAATCAGACGTCATTCAACCGTGGGTCTGGCGGGCTTGAATGGGGTCGACCATGTGGCCGCACTGGAAAGGACAGCACGCGACCTCTGTCCCGCATGGTCCACGTCCAACTCCGCGGGGGCATTTCCGGCGCCGAGGTGTTCCCCATGAGGCGCAAACGGCAGGGCGGGGATTCGCGAAACACCTCTTCCAATCACAGAATTTGCGACAGAGCCGATGGACCAGACGAAAATTACCGCACTACTCGACCGCGAGACGATCCGCGACTGCCTCTACCCGAAGAACTGCCCGACCCATGTTGCGGCCGGCCGGGTCGCTGCATGACTTGATAGGACAAACCAGGAGAACGGCACCATATTTGCCCAACACTATGCCCGGCTCAGCACCGGCCGATGGCCGCAGATCGAGCTGGAGAGGAGGTTCGACCAGCATGTGCTTGCCTGTGTGCTTTCACGTGCGCTCGAGGAGATCGAGGCCGGCGAGGCGACGGCGACGCAGGCAACCGGCCTTTCGCGCGCCGAGCTGCGCGATGTCCTGGCCCGCTGTTTCCCTGCTATTCCTATCACCGCGTTTGCCTTGGAAGAGGTGAGCGAGCCCGAGCCGGACCTGGAGGAAGAACTTCTGCGCGGACTGCTGCTGGCGCATGCCCGGCCGGGAGACCCGGCGAGCGCCCGCTTCGCCAAGATCATCGCCCGGCGTGCCATGCGCAATGACCATCTCTGGCAGGACCTTGGCCTTTTTAATCGAAGCGACCTCGGCTGCCTGCTCGCCTCGCATTTTCCGACGCTGGCGGCCGGCAACACCCAAAACATGAAATGGAAGAGATACTTTTACCGCAAGCTCTGCGAGGCCGAAGGTTTTTCGCTGTGCAGCGCGCCCAGTTGCCGGGAATGCAATGATTTCGAAAGCTGCTTCGGCCCGGAGGAAGGCGAAAGCCACCTCACACGGATAAAGAACGGCATCGCCTCGGATTGAGAGCCGCTTCCGTCAGTCGTAAGCCCCAGCGCTCGCGCCGCGCCATATGTCTCTTGTCGAATGTCGACTGACGCCTTCGGGGATTGAACGCTGTGCCTGCTGCCCGATGCGCGGTGCTCGCTTCGGCGGGCCGTCGTCATGGCGCGCCGCCGGTGGAGCTCTTACGGCAGGCGCAAGCGATTTGACCTGCTTGCGAGCGTCTTTCTCGTTGCCGCAAAAAGAGAGCCTCAAAGTGAGCTACGGATGGGCCGAGCCGATCTATGCTCGAAGTTCTGTCGGAGGCTCAGCGACTACACCGCCTGGATGAGCAGTTGCGCGCCGTCGTGCCAACTTGGTCCATGGCGCGAGTCGTTGAGGCCTATCAGGCCATGCGCGGCGCCTCGTTCCTGGTCGCAGTGATATTTGCGGCCGAGATTGGGGATGTGCGTCGCTTCGATACGCCGCCGCAGCTGATGGCCTTTCTCGGCCTTGCCCCGGGGGAGCGCTCGACCGGTGACACGGTTCGCCGGTCGAGCCTTACGCTCGCCGGCAATCGACGCGCCCGCCGCGCCCTGGTCGAAGCGGCATGGACTTACCGCTATCCTGCCAGGGTCAGTGAGACCCTGAGGGTGCGGCTCGAGGGGCTGCCCAAGGCCGTCCGCGATATTGCCTGGAAGGGGCAGCTCCGGCTCTGCGCCCGCTATCGTCGCCTCAGCGCCGCCGGCAAGAAGCCGCCGGTGGTCGTGGCTGCGATCGCACGCGAGATGGCCGCCTTCTTGTGGGGCATCGGCCGGGAGGTCGCGCCGTCATAGCCGGTCTCGACCCAACCCGCTGAACAGTGTTGGGGGTGGGGCCACGGTGGGGAACTCCCGTCGCTAGTTATGTGGCCAAGCCGATGCGCCCGACGCCCGCCCTCTAGACCGAGGACAGCCCCGAGACGAAGATACGGAAGGCCGGTACCCAACCCGCGGATGAGAGTCTGATCAACCGTCGTCTCTGAGCTCCACCCCCAGCCCTGTGCAGCTTCAGCCGGTCCGACTGCTTCGCAAACCTGCCAAGCAGGCGAGCCTTCTTGCCTTCAACCTTGACAGGGAACATGAGAGACTAGTCTAGTAACGCGTCGGGCGAATACGCGCTTTAGGCACCACCGTCTCCTGCCGGCACGAAGCCAATGCGAAATGCCTTAGCTTTGATCTTCGGCAATTCGGTGAGAAGCAGGCTGGTTTGCGTATGGTGTTGGATGAGCGTAACAGACTGACCGCGTTCGTTGACGCCATGGAACTCTAAAATGTCCGGCGGCGAGCACGCAAATGACCGGAGATGAATTGGGCTATCTTGGCCACCAACAACGGTCAACCCGAGTTCGCTTTCCAGTCCCAAATTCTTCTCAAATTGCTCGATCATGTCCGCAATTCGCTTGTGCATGAAGACTGCGGGATTGGCTTCTCGCCATCTCCTTTCCTCCAACTTTTTTAGGGCGGCGCCGGCATCTGGAATCTCCGCCGGAAGAAGCATTGTGCTGACTAACGGCAAAACTGGCCTCGGCATCGAATTCTCCGCGATAAGAAAAACCCCGGCGCAGAGGCCGGGGCAAAGACTACGCTGCGGCACAGCCTTGCGGCTGCCATCCGTGGTCGGTTTCACAAAAGCGCCCTGTCGGTGCTTCGATCTGGTCGAGTTCTGCAAGCCGATCAATCATGCGACGAATGCGGCTGCTCTTGTTAGTATACTCGGAATAGAGGGCGCGCAGGAGCAAGTCGGCGGAGCCATTCATCGGCTTCGTCCGGGCCTTTTCCCACCGCCGCACAGCTTGCTCGTCGGCCCCTAGGATCCCGGCGAGGTTCTTTTGCGTAGTATCCATTTCTAGGCGCAGGAAACGAAGCTCTGCGCCATTTAGAGGCTTGGGGAGCGATATGACCCATTGACCGATCGCCCTGTGGAGGCCTTCGGTATCTTGAATCGAAACACCGACTCCGTAAGCCGTATCGTGCCTTGTGTATCCGTTCTCGAGCCAAACATTGTCGAGACCGCTTTCGGTATAGTGGTAAGCCATCTCTTCACCCGTTCCTAAAACACCGTGATCACGATCAGAGATTTTCCCCAATCAATTGCCACGACGCATTCCATTTCTTCTCCTGCAGCGTGCCGGTACATATTGACTTGCCAATGCCCCTTCGCATTCATCACTGGACCTTCGCAGATCGTACCCCGCTGCACGCAGAGTTCGACCTGCCTCCGAGAAATGCTCCGCTGTCGTCCGCGCTTGCGGGCGTGTGCAACGATCACAATATTGTTCGTGTCAGCCGCCAGCTGCCGAATCATCTTCAACGCAAGCGGCACCGTAAGCGTCAGCGGTATAATCTCGGCCATGCGCCTATCAATATGATAGGTAGTGGCCTCTAGTCAATGCTCTCCTTTCGTTAAAGTTCCGTAACCTTAAACGGCGAGTCGCTTTTTGCAGCTGGCATCAACTGGGTTAGAAAAGCGTCGATGCGCAAATGTCTGCTCGACTCTGACGTCCGATGAGGCTCCCACTTCTTCGGTTCTGACCGGATACGACGAAGAGCGTCTGCTTACCTACATTCGCCTGCTCGACGCCGCGGCCGAGGAGGCGGACTGGCGAGAGGTCGCCAGGATCGTCCTGCATATCGATCCTGAGAAGGAACCGGAGCGGGCATTCAGGGCTTGGGAGACGCATCTCGCCCGCGCCCGGTGGATGACGACGAACGGCTACCGATATCTGCTGGCGGGCGGTGCGCCGCACTGAAAACTTGGCCCGATCGTTTGGCAAAGGACACCTCAGAGAAAGCTGGCCCAGTGACTTTCGGCGACGATCGAGATTGGCAATCCTTGGTCGCGCCAGCCGGTAGCCTTGACGATTTTATCCCCAAATGAAGAATGCTTCCACGATTCGGTGGCATAGGCGCCTATAACCAAAACTTCTGTTTTCTGGCTCAGACCTCCCGCGAAGGCTCCGCGATCTGCGATGGCCTGTTCGCAATGCTTCCGCTGGCCAAAATTGAATGTGCCTGTGAAGCAGTACAACCGGCCGACGAAAGTCAAAGTCGGGGCCGGATCGCAGAGTGGCAGCGACGTCGGCTTTAGCACTTCTCCGCGTTCGAAATTACGATTCGAGAAGCTGTTTAGCGTATCCACAAGTTGCGCGTGTTCATCGGAATCGAGCACGCCGTCTTGAAGGATATCATTGATGCGCCGGTACAAGGTTCGGATGATTGGTTGATTACTGATCTCCACATTCGCCGCCAACCATTTTTGAAGGAACTCGACCTCGGCCTTGTTGATGGTTCCATCTGCGGCCAGGCCACGGGCGAGCCCTATGAGTTCGTCGACCTGACGCGACGAGATACGGTCGCCGCCAACGCGATTGTAGAATTTCTCGTCCATTAATACGTCCCCCCGAGGGCCGCGGCCCATTGTCGTTCCTAACAGAGCGTCTCGCACGCCCTTCCGTCGCCATCGCGGTCCAGCTTGCCGCCCCACGGGCAATTGCCGAGATACCATTGCGCCTCGTCGCACGGGCTGATTTTCGAGCAAGTTCGCCGCGGCTGGCATGAGTAGCTTTGCGCCACTTGCCGGCCGCCGACGATGCCGAGCGGCTGGCTGATCGCCGGCTGCGCCTTTTCTGCGTGCTCTACCCGCCAAACCCACGGCGCCTCGAAATCGCCAGCCCAAAGACCGATTTTCGCCGCCTCCGCTCTCGCCTGCTGCGGTGCATATGCGCCCTGGCTGTAGCTAGGCCAATCAAGAGCCTGGCCGTTCTCCACCAGCCACGAGGCAACGCTTCTGCCGTCGGCCCGCGAGCAGTCGGCAACAAAGCGGCCGTAGCGGTCCCAAGCGACGAAAGTGCACCGGAGCGGCCTCGAGGGCTGCCAGGAAGGCGTCAAGGGCGCCGGCGGACTTCGCACCGCACTGGTAGCGGAAGCCCTTGGCGTCATCGCACCGTTGCGCGGCCTCCGGGGCGTCGATTCCACTGAAACGGATACGCTGGCCGTGAATTTCGATCGTACCGCCGCCGATAACGTCGGCCGAGCGCTGGTTCGACCATAGCATCGGTAATGCCGATGGTATCTTTTCGGTCGAGCAGCGGAAGCAATCCCCGCTATTGGAGCGGGAGCCGGGCCGATCCATTTCGACACGGCTTTTTGGAAACGATCGGTGTGCTGCAGGAAGTACTGTGTCGCCAATGCGGCCACTGCCGCGATGGTAACATACACCAGCCGCATCGGCACGCCCGAGAGCGGTCGGGCACGATACCGCCTTACGCCAGGGCGCTTCCGCCACTGGCCAGACCGATTGTCATACCGAGATTTGTCCAAGTCCCCGCTCCCCTCGGGAACAATGCGTTCTTTGCTCCGGAGAGTCCAGTGGCCTTCACGGTTGCGCGGGCAGGTGCGTGACAAGGGCGTTCGGCTTGGTGGTCATGAAGCCATAGACCTCGTAGTCCCTGGGACCTCCTGGACCTTGCGCATCCCGCCGTCATGCCATCCACCTCGATACGCAAAACGGAATACGATCTGGATCGCACAATCCTTTCGGTGTGGTTCGTCGCCAGCGGCAAACGATACGAATTTGAAGATGTGCCGCCGGAGACCTTTGCCGAGTTCCGAGGCCCGGTCGTTGCTGCCGGCCTCGCTGGGGGCGTCCTGCGCGCTCTGTCGCGCCACCGCTACAAGATACGCGCATGGTGGGGTCGCCGATCTGCGGCGCCCTGGCGGCTGCCCTATCTGACGCTGCCGGTAGTGAATTACTTCCGCGCCACAGGGTTGCCGATTCCGGCGACCGACGACGACACAACAACGCTCGCCGCGGCGTTCCTGATCGGGGTGTCGGCAATGTGGATCTCGGACATCCTGTTCGAATTCATCGTGCGGAAGTTCAGACCGGCGGCGGAGGAGTGAATCGGCAGCTGGGTCACTGGGCCGCAATATTTTCTGTGTCTGCTGTCGTCTTGTCGATTTCATCCGACTCGGACTGCTCTGATTTGACCACTATACCTAGCTCCTCAGCCACTGCTATTAGGGAGGAGTATATAGCGGACTCTTCATCGTAAATGTACGACGGGCCTTTATCTTCGAGCAAAGGCATAGGCTCTCCTTTGTACCATTCAGCAACTTTCCCATCAGCAGAGCGTCTCGAACCTTTTTCAAATATGTCTCGATACCTGCGGGGCGAAATACCCACGAAATGCTCAAATAAAACGCGTCGTTCATTCTTTTCATCAAGGACAGCAGAGTCCTCGTGAAACTCCAGGGCCTTACTTTTTGGGTACGGTTCGATGAACACAACCCGCTTTAAACCTGATGCAATTATGTGCTTCGCGCAGTTGTGGCATGGAAAGGTTGTGACAAAGATGGTCGCGCCGCCTGTTGGCCGACCCAAGCGCGCCGCATCGCAGAGTGCCGTCATCTCGGCATGGGTCATTCTCCCGAATTCCGTGATATCGGAAATCGAGGCTGCCTTAATTCGCTTCCGGACGGCCGAGTCGGCATAAAGCGCTTCGGCTGTTGCGCCATCCTTCAAAACGGATGCCTCCTCCAAAGTTCGAAGGAAGTTGAAAATAATTCGGTTCTTTTCGGTTCGATTTACGTCGACCCCATCATCATAGTCCCTATGGGGATCATCGTCTTCGGTCCAATAGGTGCCGCCACCAAATTTCGGCACCTCGTTGCAGCCCAACGCAATAATTTCCCCTTTGGAAGAAAACACTGCCGCCCCGACCTGGCGTGCAAGGTCCAGCGAACGAAGAGATGCGGAGGCAGCCATGTATGCCCCATACTCATCTTTGTTTGGGCTGATCGAGTTTTTTCCAAAAAAAGCCTGAACAAAACGGTCGATGGTTCGAGAGATACTCTCTTCGTTTCGCCCATGAATAAAAGTATCTCCCATATGGAACACCTCTTCAATCCGTTGCCCATGCACGTCGGAACGCTCGTACATATCTGTCTCAACGAGAGTTTCGGCCGCTTCAGCACAACTGCTTGGGCTCAGATTAGGATTGCTTAGCGCGATGGTCCGCTCCAGATTCTTGCGCCTTTCCTTCTCACTGAGGTGCACCGAAATCTGAATGAACTTGCGTCCGTAAACCTTCCGGAGCAGCAATATCTCCTCGGCTCTTTTCAACTGTCGCAGGATGTAAGCGCTCTTTTCGACAGGTAGTCGCTGAGGTTGAGCAGAAGGGTGATCGGGTCCCCAGTGGACAGAACGCAACCGTCGGATGTCATTTATGGCAAGAGCGGCCAAAGCAGCATCGTTGGCGCATTTTAAACGCACCGCATTTGCGTATTGGATTCGTGATTGATAGTGGCTCACTGGATCGCCGCCGTCGGCGACTTCACCCCCGTCCACAGCTATATCCTTCATGAGACCAGTCAGTCTTATGACCTGCGGACGATATCCTACCGAAACCAACGCTTCTTCAAGTTTGCGCGTGACGATGTTCATGTCGACCCCAATAGGCCCCACCAACCCGAAGACCAATTCTGGCCAGTCGGTGGAGTCGCGGACTTCCGCGCCGGATACAATCATCACTTTTCCCCCCCGAGCCCAACAAATCGCTTGTTCGTAGGACCGGAAGGATTCATTAATCGGAATCGCGGAGGAATCAATCATGGCTGAGAGTTTTAAAGGAGCGTCGGTGGCACACGGTACAGTGAAGCAGCACTCGAGTGAGCTCCAAAATAGTCTTCGGTTGGTTGCAAAATCGCTGAGCAGCCGCCCGCAGGAGCTTCGCGGCCCTTTTGTAATTCGTTCTGTATCCAGCGCGCTGCCAAAGACGAAATGAGTTCGTGATATCGACCAGCCCGCCGCATCCAAGTTGCGGCGGGTTTTTGCGTGGCGATGAACTAGGAACGCTACTCCGATCGTTGATGGTTTTTGATCGAGCCGCGGTCGTGCCAGGCAAGCTGTCGAAACATTCCAACTGCCGGTTGGTAGACGCAGCCGCCTATGAGCATAGGTTCTACGATCACGTGCACCGGGCACACCACCCCGCCCACACCCCCGTGCCTGGTGAACGACTGATCACCCGCCGTGCCGAAAGGTGCGGCGGGCGGTTCCCGATCGCCGGGTTTTGTCGGCGCTCAGACCAGAGGCACGTCGCAGCGCGAGCGCAGTTTCTACCTAGTGGAAGTCAATCTTTTTTGATGACTGCGAGGTGTGTCTTTGGAGACTGATGAGCGCAGGCGTGTCGATCTTCGACGCTATGCGCCTAGCGAGTTCCCGCAATTCGAAAAAGCCGTCAATACTCATTAGGCTCAACGGTTGGCCTGACGAAGTGTCCCACCGCAAAGGTGCTTTGTCTTGCCTGTACGAAGATCCGTTCATCTCGCAAATGGCATCGTAAATCGCCTGTGCGATCGACATTTCGGCAAGGATACGCTCTGCATCTTTTTGGCTATTCACGAAAAGTTCCCCCAAATCCGCGCTCCCCTTAGCCGGTTTCATTAGAAGCCGCTAGATTACCCGGATGTGACACCTCGGATAAAATCGATTGATATGGCGGAGGGAGCACGCCGGGCTTTTTGTCTGGCCGTATGTACGCGATGAAAAATCGACGTTTTTGTTGCTGCAGCCCGGCGCCCGCCGGCTCGAGTTCATTCCGCCGATGGAGCCAAAGCTGGTCGCCAAGCCGCCCGGTGGCGAGTCACCGGCGTTCTGACGGGCATGGCCGGCGCGTAGCTGTCGCTCGCCCAGAATGCCGGCTTGTCGTCAAGGATATGACCGCCAGCAACGCGCTGGCAGCGCTCATCGTCGCCAAGTGGAACCGGTGCCAGCGAGATTCGTGTGTCTGGCGGCGAAGGTCGCCATGGCCCGGAGGTGAAGCCGGCGAGGCGCTTGCGCTGGTCCATGCGTAATCATGCGGAGGATCGCGCCGCGCCGTGCATGCGATTGCATCTCTCGTCCCGCTGCGCTGCTGAGGCCTCTTCTGTCAGGCGGTCTAGGTTTCCCGCTTCGGGCCGAGCAGGAACACTGTCAGGGCGGCGAGGAACGTGGCAACAGCACTGTAGGCAATGGCACTGGTAATCCCGGCATTGTCCACCAATAGTCCGCCGAAAATCGCGCCGGCTGCGATTGCCACTTGGAACGCTACGACCATCAGCACACCGGCGCTTTCGGCCTGCTCGGGAGCGGCGCGCCGCACCATCCACGTCTGCAATCCCACCGGCACCGCGCCGAAAGCAAAGCCCCACGCGGCAACCGCAATCGCCGAGGCCGAGGCCGATGCTCCCGCCGTCAGCAGCGAAACAGCGGCTATCGCTATGAGCAGCGGTGCAAGGGCAGCGACTGCCTTGAGACTGAACTCGGCCAGAAGCCCGCCGGCCAAATTGCCGAAGAATCCGCCGATGCCAAAAGCAAGCAACACAAGCGAGATCGTTTCGACATCCAGCGCGGGAATCTTCTCGAGGAAGGCGCGGATATAGGTGATTCCGGCGAAGTGGCCGGAAGCGACCAGCAGGATGACCAAAAGCGCAATTTTGACCATCGGAATCTTGGCCACATCCAGCAGGCTGCGGAAGCTAGCCACTCCAATCGGAGGCAGTCTCGGAATAGTTATGAGTTGCACGAGCAGTGTAGCGGCGCCGCCGGCTGCGGCGAGCACGAAGGCGCTTCGCCATCCCCAGATATCGCCGACATAAGCGCCGATTGGAGCTGCGCAGACGGTAGCTACGGAAACGCCGGTGAGGATGATCGACATGGCGCGCGGCAGGAAGTGGCTTGGAACGAGCCGCATCGCCAGTGCTGCCGACATCGACCAGAAGCCTCCGAGCGCTATGCCGAGCACGACGCGTGCAGTCAGGAGAGCCGCCAGCGACCACGCGCCGGCCGCCAGAACGTCCGACAGGATCAGCAGCAGCGTCATGGTCCACATGACGGTCCTGCGGTCCAGGCGCTTTGTGATGATGGCCACCGTCGGCGCCGAGATCGCCCCGACGATAGCTGTTGCCGTCATCGCCTGTCCAGCCGCTCCCTCGCTGATACCGAGATCATGCGCGAGGGGCGTGAGCAGGCTGACAGGCAGAAACTCTGCCGTGACCAGCCCGAAGGTGCCCAAGGAAAGCGCAATGACCGCACCCCATGCGGGACCAGACGGTGGGACGGGCTTTTCTGGGTCGTGCAGAACAGCGTCCATGACGCCTGCTGCGGATTGGGTCATGAACGAAGTCTCCACTTTGATGCAATGCAACGTGATGTTGGCTGCCTTGACCCAAATCTAAAAACACAAGCGCATTTCCCGGCGGCGTTGCACGGAGGAGGGGATGTTCATTGCTTCGCGATATTTTGTGACGGTGCGGCGCGCAACATCGATGCCGGTTTCCTTCAGCCGGACAGCGATGTCCTCATCGGAAAGCACGTCGCCGGGAGATTCTGCGGCAATGATCGCTTTGATCCGATGCCGGACAGCTTCGGCGGAGTGCGCATCGCCGCCTTGGCAGGACGCGATCGCGACGGTGAAAAAATACTTCAGTTCAAAGACTCCGCGCGGGGTAAGCATGTACTTGTTCGAGGTCACCCGGCTTACCGTCGACTCGTGCACGCCGATCGCGTCAGCGACGGTTCTGAGATTGAGAGGCCGCAGGTGGGCGACGCCATGTTCCAAAAAGGCATCCTGCTGACGCACGATTTCAGCCGCAACCTTAACAATGGTCTTGGCGCGCTGATCGAGGCTGCGGATCAGCCAGGTCGCGTTTTGCAAGCATTCGTCGAGAAATGCTTTATCTTTCGAATTTTGGGGAGTTTGACGCGACACTTCGGCATAGTAGCTTTGGTTGATCAGCAGCTTTGGCAGTGTGGCGGGATCAAGTTCGATCTGCCACCCGCCTTGCGGCGAGGGCGTGACCCAGACGTCGGGTATGATTGATTCAGACGCACCGGATTGGAATCGGTTCCCAGGCTTGGGATCGAGCGCCCGAATCTCATGCATCATGTCGAGAAGGTCTTCTTCATCGACGCCGCAATGCTGCTTCAGTGCCTCAAAATCGCGTCGCGCAAGCATTTCAAGATTGGCAACCAAAGCTGCCATTGCCGGGTCGAGCCGATTTCGCTGGCGCAACTGAATCTCGAGGCATTCTCTGAGACTTCGCGCAAAAACTCCCGGTGGATCAAATTGCTGCAAGGTTCCGAGAACCCGTTCCACAACAGCCTCATGGACATTCAGGCTCTCGGCCAGCTCCAAAAGGTTTGCCCGAAGATAGCCAGTGTCTTCCAGATCGGCGGCAAGCTGGCCAGCGATCAGCCGCTCCTGTGGTGTGAACGCAGTGAGGGCGATCTGACGAGCGACATGGTCGTGCAATGTTTCGGCGAGGGTGGCAAACTCGTCGAGGGAAGGGCCATTGCCCGGCGGGTTGTTGGTCGTGTTGCCGAGTGATTTCCATTGCCCGAGCCGTTCAGCCGACCCTGCCCCGGTCGGTCCTTCAACGGCGTTTGCGCCAGGGCCGACAGGCTGATCCGCTCCCGAAATCGAGACGTCGTCAAAAGGCCCGCCATCGCTTGATGCAGATTCCAAAAGCGGGTTCTTCTCGATTTCCCGCTCCACGAACTGATGCAGTTCAGTATGCGCCAGTTGCAGCAGGCGAATCGACTCAATGAGTTGAGGCGATGCGACCATGGATTGCTTCTGGCGCTGAAGCAGGCTTGCTGAGGATTGCATGGTGAGCGCGAAAATCCTGTCGAGGAGCCTCTTGGGGCCGGCAATGGCACCACTGAGACGTATTCTAGGTCATGCGGCGGCTTTCAGCGTTTCGAGAACGTTTTGCGGGGACGAGACGCCATAGGGGTCGGCCTCGCAGTTGTCGGAGAAACCTTCCTCCTCGAACCAATGCTCCACCACGCCATTGTTGATCAGGGCGGCGTAGCGCCAGGAGCGCATCCCGAAGCCGAGATTGTCCTTGGCGACCAGCATGCCCATTTTGCGTGTGAACTCGCCTGAGCCATCGGGGATGAGCTCGACCTGCTTCAGACCCAAGGACTTCCCCCACGCATTCATGACAAAGGCGTCGTTGACTGAGAGGCAGTAAATCGCGTCAATTCCCTCCTTCTCAAACTCATCATAGAGCTCTTCGAACTGGGGCAATTGGTAGGTCGAGCAGGTCGGCGTGAAGGCGCCAGGCAGCGAGAACAGGATGACCCGCTTGCCGGCAAAGTAGTCGTCAGATGTCTTTTCTTGCCAGCGATATGGATTTGTCCCCTGGACTGACTTATCGTGAACACGCGTGAGAAAGGTGACGAAGGGAACTTTCTTTTGAACTGTCATCAACTTGCTCCTAAAGAAGAAAACTGGCGCTGAATTCTGGCAGAGGCTGGCGCAATACCGAGCAAAGGCTCGTATGCCCGGCACGGAATGAGGACCTCGCGGCTCGCAACCTCCTTTTTCCCTCCCGACGTATAGGAAGGTCTTGGCGGCTGGTCTTGGCCACCCGAACGCAATCGATCTGAGCGAGCTGGACACCGTCGAGCCGCTTGGTTCCCCCGGCTATGGCGCCGGAAGCGGGATCGGTCACTCGCGATCGTGCGTTTGGAAAAGGGATAGCGGCCGGAAGTAGCCAATATCGCAAGCATGTGGGGGCCTGAAATGTCACTTCACGCAGACTCGGGTCACTGGACTGGTTCAGCGTGTTGTCGATATGTGGCAGTGACCCGCCGGCCTTGGCTTGGGTGACCCTTTGACGGGGCTCTTGGGCACTCACATGCTGAACAGAACCGGTAAACGGCATTTGCGCGAGCGGCCCGTGTTGGCGTGCCGGCATCGGACCAGCCATGCGCAAAGCGGCCACCGAGAACGGCCTTCCGGAGGAGACGGTGTCCCGATGTTCAGCGGGAACGGGCATCGTCTCCTCAGGCCACTGTCTAGAGCTTCGCGCGTCGGGCATGGTGCAAGTCGCTTTCATCGTGATTTGATGGTGCTCTAACCAGGAGCAGCAAGCGGCGTGCCATTTCAAATAGAGGTGCTGTTGGACCGCCCCCTTCTTCTCGGAGGCCGTGTCTTAGAAGATCGGGCGCGCGCTATACCGCCTCGTCACACAGGCAACAACGATGCTGTAGGGTGCGGATATTCGGCGCTTCAGCCCCGGCTGGGCAAAGAAGAACCGAAAGCGGAGCCGATGCACTACCTGAGGCTGGCGGGCACTCCAGTCATTGCGTAGCGTGTGCCGCTAGCGTTCATGGGTGCGCAGGCCCGGCTATCGCGAACACGCGCCTGTCGCAGCAACATGAGCGCGCGCTCTTGGGCAAGCGCCCTGGCGCCGTGAGGATCGAATTCCCAATCGTGTCTGTTTGCCGCCCTCTTATGTTCGAAACTGGACCAGAATGTCGCAAGCCCGACCTAAAGGTCGCCCGAGGCGTTCTGTCCGACACTGTTCCGTCGCCTTTGTTGGCCCGCGACACCGGCCTATTTCGCCTAGCTCTTCTCTGGCCTCAGGCTAGGCCGCTGAGAAGCTGCCACAATTTTTTTCTGCTGCGGCCAAATTGGCACGAGATTTGAAGCACCTTCGTTGCTGGCCGGGAGCCGCCGACCGACTTTCATTTCGTGGATGACACGAATGGAACGAAGAAAGAAAAGCAAAATGTCAAATCCGCATCAGATAGCATTCTATGGGAAGGGGGCCTCGGCGAAACCGCCCCCTACCAAACAGGCTCGCCGCCCTTGTCGACCCTTGCGCAGGAAATCTTGATGGCCGGCTGCGACTCAAAGGCCCGCCACACTCGCCTTATCCTGAACTCGAAGGCGCAGGATAACGTTCTGCATCTCGCCGCGCGGTATGCCTAGGCAGTTACACGTTGGCCGACCTTGATAATCGAATCGGCTACGCTGCGGAGGACGTCGTCTACATGCCTTCCTAAGCCATTCGCTGCCCGCAGCGCCTGCCGGTCACCTTCCGCCCTTCCATCGCTTAGAGATCAAGTGCCACCATGTCCGAACAACCCTTGCCGACGCTGCCGATGTGGCGCGTCGATCACATCGAGCCCTCGCCCGAGATGTTGGCGCAACGCGCCAACGGTCCGATCCACCGCGTGCGCTTCCCGTCCGGGCACGAAGGCTGGTGGGTGACAGGCTACGATGAAGCCAAGGCGGTGCTGTCCGACGCGGCGTTCCGGCCCTCGGGAATGCCGCCGGCGGCATTCACCCCGGATTCGGTGATTCTCGGATCACCGGGGTGGTTGGTCTCGCACGAGGGGGGCGAGCATGCCCGGTTACGCACGATCGTGGCGCCGGCCTTCAGCAACCGCAGGGTGAAGCTGCTCGAGCAGCAGGTCGAGGCGATCGCCGCGCAGTTGTTCGAGACACTGGCGGCCCAGCCCCAGCCCGCCGACCTGCGGCGCCACCTCTCCTTTCCACTTCCGGCCATGGTCATCAGCGCGCTGATGGGCGTGCTCTACGAGGATCACGCCTTTTTCGCCGGGCTGTCCGACGAGGTGATGACGCACCAGCATGAAAGCGGCCCGCGCAGCGCGTCGCGCTTGGCCTGGGAAGAACTGCGCGCCTACATTCGCGGCAAGATGCGGGACAAGCGCCAGGATCCTGGCGACAACCTGCTGACGGACCTGCTCGCGGCGGTCGACCAGGGCAAGGCGACCGAGGAAGAGGCGATCGGCTTGGCGGCGGGCATGCTGGTGGCGGGGCACGAGAGCACCGTCGCGCAGATCGAATTCGGCCTGCTGGCCATGTTCCGCCATCCGCAACAGCGCGAACGCCTGGTCGGCGATCCATCCCTGGTGGACAAGGCGGTGGAGGAAATCCTGCGCATGTACCCGCCGGGCGCGGGCTGGGACGGCATCATGCGCTATCCGAGTACCGACGTGACTATCGCGGGCGTGGAAATTCCTGCGGAGAGCAAGGTGCTTGTCGGCCTGCCGGCGACGTCGTTCGATGCGCGCCATTTCGACGACCCGGAAAACTTCGACATCGGACGCGACGAAAACCCGCACCTGGCGTTCTCCCATGGGCCGCACTACTGCATCGGCGCGGCGCTGGCCAGGCTGGAACTCAAGGTGGTGTTCGGTTCGATCTTCCAGCGCTTTCCCGCGCTGCGCCTGGCCGTGGCGCCCGAAGAACTGAAGTTGCGCAAGGAGATCATCACTGGCGGGTTCGAGGAGTTCCCGGTGCTCTGGTGATGGGCGGACGCCGCCGGGAATCGCGATCTTCTCCGCAATTTGCCGTCGCGCCTGGCGCGCGCCGGTCAGATCAGCCAGCCAACAGGTAACCAATATGGACTTGCAAGAAACCACGGCAGCATGCCGGGACGCCTTCGCCGAACTGGCGTCGCCAGCGTGCATCCACGACCCGTATCCGTTCATGCGGTGGTTGCGCGAGCACGATCCGGTGCATCGCGCGGCGTCGGGCCTCTTTCTGTTGAGCCGCCACGCCGACATCTACTGGGCGCTCAAGGCCACGGGCGATGCTTTTCGGGGGCCGGCGCCAGGCGAACTGGCGCGCTATTTCCCGCGTGCGGCGACCAGCCTGTCGCTAAGTTTGCTGGCGTCCACTTTAGCGATGAAGGAACCTCCGACGCATACGCGTCTGCGCCGGCTGATCTCGCGCGATTTCACCATCGGCCAGATCGACAACCTGAGGCCGACCATCGCTCGCATTGTCGCAGCGCGCCTGGACGGCATGGCGCCCGCACTGGAGCGCGGGGAGGCAGTGGACCTGCATCGGGAATTCGCGCTGGCCTTGCCCATGCTGGTTTTCGGCGAACTGTTCGGCATGCCCCCGGACGACATTCTCGGGCTCGTCACCGGCATCAGCGCCATTCTGGAAGGCCTGAGCCCGCACGCCAGCGATCCCCAACTCGCCGCGGCGGACGCGGCCAGCGCCAGGGTGCAGGCCTACTTCGGCGACCTCATACAGCGCAAGCGCACGGATTCCCGCCACGACATCGTGTCAATGCTGGTCGGCGCACGCGACGACGATGCCGAGACGCTGTCGGATGCGGAATTGATCAGCATGCTCTGGGGCATGCTGCTGGGCGGCTTCGCCACCACTGCCGCGGCCATCGGCCATGCGGTCCTGGCGGTGCTGGCGTATCCCGAACAGCGGCACTGGCTGAAGGGAGATGCCGTGGGGGTGAAGGCATTCGTCGAAGAAGCCCTGCGCTACGACGCGCCCGCCATGTTCAGCTCCATTCCGCGTATCGCCCAGCGCGACATCGAACTGGGCGGCGCGGTGATCCCGAAGAACGCGGACGTGCGCGTGCTGATCGCGGCCGGCAATCGCGACCCGGACGCCTTCGCCGATCCCGACCGCTTCGATCCCGTGCGGTTCTATGGCACCAGTCCTGGCATGTCGATCGACGGGAAGATCATGCTGACCTTCGGCCACGGCATCCACTTCTGCCTTGGTGCGCAACTGGCCCGGGTGCAGTTGGCCGAAAGCCTGCCGCGGATCCAGGCACGCTTCCCCACGCTGGCATTGGCCGAGCAGCCGACCCGGGAGCCTTCCGCGTTCCTTAGGACGTTCCGCGCGCTGCCGGTGCGGCTGCATGGGCAGGAGGGCTGAGATGCGCGTCCTGGTCGATCAGGATCTGTGCGGAACTACCGGGCAGTGCGTGCTGACGCTGCCGGGCACCTTTCGCCAGCGCGAACCGGACGGCGTGGCCGAAGTGTGCGTGGCGACGGTCCCGCAGGCGCTGCACGCCGCCGTGCGGCTTGCGGCCAACCAGTGCCCGGTCGCCGCCATTCGGGTCATCGAAAGCGACGCGGGCGATGACGAGCGCGCCAGCGCCGACCCTGCGCCTTCTCCGGCGGAGGCCGAGCGGCATGCTGCGAAAGACCAATGCAATTCAGGAGACACGATGGGACGGTTTGAAGGCAAGGTGGCCGTGGTGACCGGCGCCGGCGCCGGCATCGGCAAGGCATGCGCTCTCGCCATCGCGCGCGGGGGCGGCAGAGTGGTGGTGGCCGACATTGATGGCTCGGCGGCCATCGCCTGCACCGCGCAGATCGCGGCCGAAGCAGGCCACGCGCTGCCCATAGCCATGGATATCGCCGATGAGCAGGCGGTGGCAGCGCTGTTCGAGACGGCGGAGCGGCACTTCGGGGGGGTCGACCTGCTGGTGAACAATGCGAGCGCCATGGATCTGACCCCGCGCGACCGCGCGATCCTCGACCTGGACCTGGCAGTCTGGGACCAGACCATGGCGACCAATCTGCGCGGCACGCTGCTCTGCTGCCGGCAGGCCATCCCACGGATGATCGCCCGCGGCGGTGGCGCGATCGTCAACATGTCGTCGTGCCAGGGGCTCAGCGGTGACACGGCGCAGACGTCCTACGCCGCGTCGAAGGCGGCGATGAACATGCTCTCGGCTTCGCTCGCCACCCAATACGGTCATGCGCAGATCCGCTGCAACGCCGTTGCGCCGGGTCTCGTCATAACCGAGCGTCTCCTCGCCAAGCTGGACGAGTGCATGCAACGGCATCTGCGCCGGCACCAGCTCCTGCAGCGCGTCGGCCGCCCCGAGGACGTGGCCGCGCTCGTGGCGTTCCTGCTCTCCGACGATGCTGCGTTTATCACAGGCCAGGTCGTGTGCATCGATGGCGGCATGCTGGCGCATGTGCCGACATACGCCGACGGTGGCAACAGCTGCGCCGCGCGCCCTGCCGGCGACACCGAATCGGCGGCGGCGGCGCGCTGCTGATGGACATGCTGCTCAACCCACTCAACCGTCGGCACCGGCTGCGATGCGACATCCCGGTCATGCCTGGCGCTTTCCCCCTGGTCGGGCATCTTCCCGCCATTGTCTGCGACCTGCCGCGCCTGCTGCAGCGCGCAGAACGGACGCTGGGCAGCCACTTCTGGCTGGATTTCGGCCCTGCTGGACACTTGATGACCTGCGTGGATCCGGATGCGTTCGCACTGCTCCGGCACAAGGACGTGTCTTCGGCGCTGATCGAAGAGATCGCGCCCGAATTGCTTGGCGGAACGTTGGTTGCCCAGGACGGCGGCGCGCACCGGCAGGCGCGTGATGCGATCAAGGCGGCGTTCCTGCCCAAGGGGCTGACCCAGGCCGGCATCGGCGACCTGTTCGCGCCCGTCATCCGGGCGCGGGTGCAGGCGTGGCGCGACCGCGGCGAGGCAACCATCCTGCGCGAAACCGGTGACCTGATGCTCAAGCTCATCTTCAGCCTCATGGGAATCCCCGCGCAGGACCTGCCGGGATGGCATCGCAAGTACCGGCAACTGCTGCAGTTGATCGTCGCGCCCCCGGTCGACCTCCCCGGACTGCCCTTGCGGCGCGGCCGCGCCGCCCGCGACTGGATCGACGCGCAGTTGCGCCAGTTCGTCCGCGACGCGCGGGCGCACGCCGCGCGCACCGGGTTGATCAACGACATGGTGAGCGCCTTCGACCGCAGCGACGATGGGCTCTCCGATGACGTCCTGGTCGCCAATATCCGCTTGCTGCTGCTTGCCGGTCACGACACCACTGCCTCGACGATGGCCTGGATGGTGATCGAGCTGGCGCGGCAGCCTGTGCTGTGGGACGCCCTGGTCGAGGAGGCGCAACGCGTGGGCGCGGTGCCGACCCGGCACGCGGATCTGGCGGAGTGTCCGGTCGCCGAGGCGCTGTTCCGCGAGACGCTGCGCCTGCATCCGGCGACCACGCTCCTGCCGCGTCGCGCCCTGCAGGAATTGCAACTCGGCCAACGGCGCATTCCCGCGGGCACCCATCTGTGCATCCCGCTGCTGCATTTCTCGACCTCGGCGCTGCTGCACGAGGCGCCTGATCAGTTCCGCCTGGCGCGGTGGCTGCAACGCACGGAGCCGATCCGGCCGGTGGACATGCTGCAGTTCGGTACCGGCCCACACGTCTGCATCGGCTACCACCTGGTATGGCTGGAAATGGTGCAGTTCTGCACCGCCTTGGCGCTGACCATGCACCAGGCCGGGGTGCGGCCGCGGTTGCTGAGCGGCGTCGAAAAAGGCCGGCGGTATTACCCGACCGCACATCCGTCCATGGCAATCCGCATAGGCTTCTCATGAGCTGGCATCGCATGCCCCGTGTGGCGAGGCAGCGGCGCCGGCGAGGCGCGGCATTGCTGCACTCAGCGCACGCGCTCGGTGCGACGCCGGCAACACCGCTGCGGCTTGGCGCTCGCTGTGGCCATCTCGTGTCAGGTACAAGGACATGAAAAACATGCAGACCGGTTCCACGCTACACGACGACCGAACTGGCGTTTCCGCGCTCCGCGGATTGGGCGCGCAGGCGCGCGGCGCATCCGGCAGGCTGCTGCCGGAGATCTGGATGCAGGACGGCGCAAAGCGGGTCGAACAGGCGCTGGCGCGTCTTCTCTGCGCCGAAGAGGACGGTGAGACCGAGCTGATGGCGGCGATGCGCTACGCCACCTTGCATGGCGGGAAGCGCACCCGCGCCTTGCTCTGTCTGGCTGCCGGCGCACTGGCCGACACGCCGGCGCACATGCTCGACGACGTCGGCGCCGCCATCGAGATGATGCACGCCTGTACCCTGGTCCACGACGACCTGCCCGCGATGGACGACGACGTGCTTCGCCGCGGCCTTCCGACCGTGCACGTCAAGTTCGGCGAAGCCACTGCGATCCTGGTCGGCGATGCGCTGCAGGCGCACGCCTTCCTGACCCTGGCGAGCCTGGATGCGCCGGGCGACAACCGTATCGCGCTCGTGCGCGAACTGGCGCAGGCCGTGTCCGCCGAGGGTGCCGCAGGCGGGCAGGCCATGGATCTGTCGCTGGTCGGAAAGCACGCCGAGCTGGACAGGATCGTGGCGATGCACCGGATGAAGAGCGGAGCGCTAGTGCGCGCGTCCGTTCGCATGGGCGCGCTATGCTCCATCGCGGAGGATGCCGCGCACGCTGCGCTGTACTGTGCGCTCGATCACTACACCGCCTGTTTCGGGCTGGCGTTGCAGGTGGTCGACGACATTCTCGACGCGACAGCGGATACCGCGACGCTGGGCAAGACCCCCGGCAAGGACGCGGCGGCGCAGAAGCCGACCTGCGCGTCGATCATGGGGCTGCAGGCAGCGCGCCAGTTCGCGCTGGATTTGTTGCGCGACGCCGGGGAAGCCATCGCCCCGCTGGGGCCGCGTGCGGAACGGTTGGCGCAGATACTGCAGCGGGCCAACGGGTATCTGTCCGCGCCCTACGCATGAGCACGCCCGTCCACATGGAGTCGCCCCTGTGCCGCTGCGATCGGCCGGCGGCAGCGGTGCATGCTGCACTGTGCCCGAGTCCGCGGCGATGTGCGCGGCGTCTGCCGATCCTGGTTCTCGTCAACCGTCTGCAGAAGGAACATCCCGCGTGAACGCGCTGTCCGAACAGATCCTTTCCGAATTGCGCCACCTGCTGAGCGAGATGAGCGACGGCGGCAGCGTCGGTCCGTCCGTCTACGACACGGCGCGAGCTCTGCAGTTCCACGGCAACGTCACCGGTCGGCAGGACGCATACGCGTGGCTCATCGCGCAGCAACAGGCCGATGGCGGATGGGGAAGTGCGGACTTCCCGCTGTTCCGCCATGCGCCCACGTGGGCGGCGTTGCTGGCATTGCGGCGTGCCGATCCTGTTCCCGGCGCTGCCGACGCAGTCCAGGCTGCAACCCGGTTCATCGAGCGCCAGCCCGATCCCTATGCGCATGCGGTGCCGGAAGACGCGCCGATCGCCGCGGAGCTGATCCTGCCGCAGCTATCGGGCGAGGCCGCATCCTTGCTGGGCGACGTGGCGTTTCCGCGCCACCCGGCGCTGTTGCCGTTGCGGCAAGCGTGCCTGGTCAAGCTGGGGGCGGTGGCGACGTTGCCGAGCGGCCATCCGTTGCTGCACTCCTGGGAAGCCTGGGGGACCTCGCCGACCACCGCATGCCCGGATGACGACGGCAGCATCGGCATCAGTCCGGCGGCCACTGCCGCGTGGCGTGCGCACGCCGTGACACAGGGAAGCACGCCGCAGGTCGGGCGCGCCGACGCGTATCTGCAGGCGGCATCGCGGGCGACGCGCAGCGGCATCGAAGGTGTCGTTCCCAACGTCTGGCCGATCAATGTGTTCGAGCCATGCTGGTCGCTGTACACCCTGCATCTGGCCGGTCTGTTCGCGCATCCCGCGCTCGCCGAGGCGGTGCAAGTGATCGTCGCGCAGCTCGACGCCCGCCTGGGCGTGCGCGGACTAGGCCCGGCCTTGCACTTCGCGGCCGATGCGGACGACACCGCCGTTGCGATGTGCGTCCTGCGCCTTGCAGGCCGCGACCCGGCGGTCGATGCGTTGCGCCATTTCGAAATCGGCGAGCTGTTCGTCACCTTCCCCGGCGAGCGCAATGCCTCGGTCTCGACCAATATCCATGCCCTGCATGCGTTGCGAATGTTGGGAAAGCCGGCCGCCGGCACCAGCGCCTACGTCGAGGCCAATCGCAACCCGCATGGTCTATGGGACAACGAAAAATGGCACGTTTCGTGGCTGTATCCCACCGCGCATGCGGTCGCTGCGCTGGCGCAAGGCAAGCCCCAGTGGCGCGACGAGCGCGCGCTGGCGGCGCTCATGCAGGCGCAGCGCGACGACGGCGGCTGGGGCGCCGGTCGCGCGTCCACATTCGAGGAAACCGCCTATGCGCTGTTCGCGTTGCACGTGATGGACGGGAGCGAAGAGCCGACAGGGCGCCGGCGCATCGCGCAGGCGGTGGCGCGTGCGCTGGAGTGGATGCTCGCCCGCCATGCGGCGCATGCATGGCCGCAGACGCCGCTGTGGATCGGCAAGGAACTGTATTGCCCCACCCGGGTGGTGCGCGTGGCCGAACTCGCCGGGTTGTGGCTGGCGCTTCGTTGGGGGCGGCGCGTCCTGGCCGAGGGAGCAGGAGCGGCGCCATGATCCAGACCGAACGCGCGCTGCAGCAGGTGCTGGAGTGGGGGCGTTCCCTGACCGGGTTCGCCGACGAGCATGCCGTGGAAGCGGTCAGGGGCGGCCAGTACATCCTGGAGCGCATTCACCCGAGCCTGCGCGACACCAGCGCCCGCACCGGCCGCGATCCGCGGGACGAAACGCTGATCGTGGCGTTCTATCGCGAACTGGCGCTGCTGTTCTGGCTCGACGATTGCAACGACCTTGGCCTAATCGCGCCGGAGCAGCTCGCCGCGGTGGAGCAGGCGCTGGGGCAGGGCGTGCCGTGCGCGCTCCCCGGATTCGAGGGCTGCGCTGTGCTGCGCGCTTCGCTGGCCGCGCTCGCCTACGATCGTCGCGACTATGCTCAGCTTCTCGACGATACCCGGTGCTACTGCGCGGCGCTGCGCGCCGGACACGCGCAGGCGCGGGCGGAACGCTGGTCCTACGCCGAGTACCTGCACAACGGCATCGATTCGATCGCCTACACGAACGTGTTCTGTTGCCTGTCCTTGCTGTGGGGGCTGGACATGGCGACCCTGCGCGCGCGTCCGGCGTTTCGCCAGGTCCTGCGGCTCATCTCCGCGATAGGGCGCTTGCAGAACGATCTGCATGGACGCGAAAAGGACAGGTCGGCCGGCGAGGCCGACAACGCGGCGATCCTGCTGCTGCAGCGCTATCCGGCTATGCCTGTGGTGGAGTTCCTCAACGACGAACTGGCCGGCCATACGCGCATGCTGCACCGGGTGATGGCGGAAGAACGCTTTCCCGCGCCGTGGGGACCGTTGATCGAGGCCATGGCGGCCATCCGCGCGCAGTACTACCAGACCTCGACCAGCCGCTACCGCAGCGACGCTGCGGGGGGAGGCCAGCGTGCGCCGGCCTGAACGCGCGGGAGGCGGGGGCGTGCGCGCGCTGCCGTCGGTCCGATCCGACGCAACGCCGCCGCCCGATGCGACGGACGGAGTGAGCGTGAGCGACACCGCCCTGAGCCGGCGCAAGGACGACCATCTGGACATCGTGCTGGATCGGCGAACGGCGTCGGCCACGGTCGCCGCCGGCTGGGAGTACATCCGTTTCGAACACTGCGCATTGCCCGAGTTGGACCTGACGCAGATCGACCTGCGCGCCTCGCTGCTGGGCAAGACCATGCGCGCGCCGCTGCTGATCAGCTCAATGACCGGCGGCATGCCACGCGCGGAGGCCATCAACCGGCATCTGAGCGAAGCAGCGCAAGCCTTGGGGATCGCGATGTGCGTCGGTTCGCAGCGCGTGAGCCTGCAATCCCGCAACTCCCAGGGGCTGACGCGCGCGCTGCGCCGCCTGGCCCCAGACATTCCCTTGCTGGCCAATATCGGCGCCGCGCAACTGCGCGAGGCCGACGGCCTGGACCTGGCGCGCCGGGCGGTGGATGCGCTGGAGGCCGATGGACTCATCGTCCATCTCAATCCGCTGCAGGAAGCGGTACAGCCGGAGGGCGACCGCGACTGGCGCGGCGTCCTGGCGCAGATCGCTCGCGCTGCGCGCAGCGTGGGCGTGCCGATCGTGGCCAAGGAAGTGGGGTCGGGCCTGTCCGCCTCGGTGGCCTGTGCGCTCGTCGACGCGGGCGTGGCGGTGATCGATGTCGCCGGCGCCGGCGGCACCAGTTGGGCCGCGGTGGAGGGCGAGCGCGCCCGCGATGCCGCCGACCGTGCAGTGGCGATGGCGTTCGCCGATTGGGGGATTCCGGCCCCGGCCAGCGTGCAGGCGGTACGTCGGGCGCTGCCAATGGTGAAGCTGATCGCGTCGGGCGGGATCCGCGACGGCGTCGACGTGGCCAAGGCCATCCGCCTGGGCGCGGACATCGCCGGGCAGGCGGCCGGCGTGCTGCGCGCCGCCACGATATCCACCGAGGCGGTTGTCGCGCATTTCGAGATCGTCATCCGCCAGTTGGCCGTCGCCTGCTTCTGCACCGGCTCGGCTGATCTGGCGGCGTTGCGTCAGGCGCGCTTGTTGCCCTCGGCGCATCCGCCCGCCGGTTGATGCCGGCGTCGCCCGCACGTGGCGGCGGGCGCCTAGTCTTACTGAGTCAAAAAGTCGCGGATGCGGGGGGAATCGCGCTGGTCGCGGGCTTGTTCGGGTGCTGCTTCGTGATCAGGGAGGCACCCCGCCATGCCCGAACGGACAGCCGAGAGTAAAGCGGTATTCGACGGCTATGTCGATGCTTGATCAGGGTGATCGGTCACGCGAACCGCGCTGAGCCCCTGAAAGGGTCCGAACACCAGGTGCGGCGGGAGACCGGCAGGGAGTACATGGTACAAAGCCATTGCAATCAAGGAGTGGCGATCCACATTGACCCCCAGTCAGCGCGGCCGGCCGTATGAACGAGAAGAGACGAGCGATTTCAGCTGCCGGACCGCCTTGATTTAACATTCCGATGATTTCGGAGCGCTGATCGGGCGTCAGTTTCGGACGGTGTCCACTGTCGGGCGGCGCCAAAGGCAGGATGATTGATCTCTTTGCGTATCATCGGGCTGATGGATGATACGCGAACAGATCATAACGTGTTGACTCGATCGCTGGATAAGATACTCTGCCATATCATCTAGCATTGGAATGGATCGTTTACATATCATATGGACTCTCAATCGGAAATTCTACTGGAAATCGGTGGGCTTTTCAGGCAGGCGAGGCTGGCCGCTGCGATGACGCAGGAGCAGGTCGCTGATTTGGCGGGTATATCCCGTCCCCGATATCGCGACATCGAAAAGGGAGCCGCAGCCGCGCGTGCAACAACGCTCATGAATATCGCTCGCGCGCTCGGTCTGGAAATGATGCTGGTTCCACAAGCCATGGTGCCGGCTGTCCAGGCTCTATTGCGCCCGCATGATGATGACGATCGACCCGCCTTTGTTTCTCAACCTGACGATGACGATCATGGCTCCAGTCTTTCGCGCACCTAAGACGATCCCGTCGCTGGACGTGCTCTTAAACGCACTGAAGATCGGCACAATCGTTAGGACGCCGGGCGATTTCAATGCATTCAACTTCAATGAGGCCTACCGCGCGACGGGCGGCTTTCCGGTTTTCAGCCTGTCGTTCCGGGCAGCGACGGGAGGATTGCGGAAAGATCCGAAGCCTCTGGCGGGCGCCTTGCCCGCTTTCTTCGCGAACCTCCTGCCGGAGGAGAAATTGCGCGCGGCGATGGAAAAGCACCACGAAGGCAATGTGCGGCCAGGCAATGATTTCGATCTTTTGGCGGCGCTGGGCGCCGATCTGCCGGGAGCCGTACGGGCGTTGCCCAGTGACGGCGCGATAGCGGTTTCGCAGGATGCTTCAAAGGATAAGCCCAAGGCACGGTTCTCACTTGCCGGCGTGCAGATTAAGCTGTCGGTCATGAAGAACACTGGAAAAGGCGGCGGCCTTACTTTGCCGATGGACGACGAGCAGGGCCGGTATATTGCCAAGTTCCCTTCGACGGCCTTTCTGGGCGTTTCCGAGAACGAATTCGCCAACCTGGCGCTGGCAGCAGCAATCGGCATGGAGGTTCCTGAATGCGAACTGGTCGAGAAGTCCGATTTTGAGGGCGTTCCCGAAGAATTCAATACGCTGTCGGAAGGCAAGGTCCTTCTCGTCAAACGCTTCGATCGCGGCGCCGGTGGCGAGAGGATACACATCGAGGATTTCGCTCAGGTCTTCGGTGTCTACCCCTCGCGCAAATATGAGGGGGCCGCTTATCACGACATAGCCTTGGCTCTTGGTGTGGCCGTCTCGCCTACGGCGGCTC
Source organism: Mesorhizobium sp. M0106 (assembly GCF_040322715.1). NCBI lineage: Bacteria > Pseudomonadati > Pseudomonadota > Alphaproteobacteria > Hyphomicrobiales > Phyllobacteriaceae > Mesorhizobium > Mesorhizobium sp. M0106. The sequence goes on from NZ_JAMYUA010000014.1 coordinate 120,708, forward strand.
TCGAGTTCGTCCGCCGCCTGGCACTGACCGTCATGACCGGCAATGGCGACATGCACCTGAAGAATTGGTCTTTGATCTATCCGGGTAACGGCGACAAGCCGGCGCTTGCACCAATCTACGACGTCCTGTCCACCGTGCCATATATTCCCGCCGACGCCATGGCGCTGTCGCTTGGAGGAGAGCGCTCGTTTAAGGCGCTAGTAGCACCGCGATGGAAAGCATTTGCGAACCGTGCACGGCTTCCGGAGCCAGCAGTCCTGAAGGCAGTGGTCGAGACAGTCAAACTCGTCAACGAACACTGGTGGCATCTGCCTGAGCGTGATGTCGTCGCAGCGAAAGTGCTCGAGCGGATCGACGAACATGTGAAGGCGATGACGCCGATACTGAACTCCTGTGCCGACAAGTGAGCCGAGTCCCCTCGGGTTGCTGATATAGGGAACCATCCGCCTGTGGCACCGAATGAGTGGCCGCGGACCGATGGTATGCCAGCGTCGCGCGCAAGATTTTGCGCAGTCTCGACGAGGACACGCGAGACGAAGCACGTCGGCTCGCGGGCACAGAAGAGTTCGCAGCATCCCGCAACTAACGTTGATAGGGTCGAGATGCTGTTCGTCCACCTCAACACAACGATGCGGTTCAAACGAATGCGGTGACTGAGGATCGCGATCCGACGCTTTGTGTCGCCATTGTCGGGTCCGCTACACGGTCTGTTCCGACGATCCTTTCTTTGGCCCTCAAGCTAAATCCCTGAAAAGCAACCATGAAATTATTCTTCGGTTCGATCAGCCAAATTGGCACGAGTCTTGAGATCCTTAGGTGCGAGGCGGCTACAGCTGCCCGACCGGCATTCATGTCGCGGCAGCCGCGATGAATGGAACGAAGGAAGGAAAGCTACATGTCAGGTTTGCGTCAGATCGCCTTTTACGGCAAGGGCGGCATCGGCAAGTCCACCACCTCCCAAAATACGCTCGCCGCCCTTGTCGACCTGGGGCAGAGAATCCTCATCGTCGGCTGCGACCCCAAAGCCGACTCCACCCGCCTGATCCTGAACGCGAAGGCGCAGGATACGGTCCTGCACCTCGCGGCAGAGGAAGGTTCGGTGGAAGACCTGGAACTCGCGGACGTGCTCAAGGTCGGCTATAAGGGCATCAAATGCGTGGAGTCGGGCGGCCCTGAGCCGGGTGTCGGCTGCGCCGGCCGCGGCGTGATCACCTCGATCAATTTCCTCGAGGAGAACGGTGCCTACGACGATGTCGACTATGTCTCCTACGACGTGCTCGGGGATGTGGTGTGCGGCGGTTTCGCGATGCCGATCCGCGAGAACAAGGCCCAGGAAATTTATATCGTCATGTCCGGCGAGATGATGGCGCTCTATGCCGCCAACAACATCGCCAAGGGCATCCTGAAATACGCCCATTCGGGCGGCGTGCGGCTCGGCGGCCTGATCTGCAACGAGCGCCAAACCGATCGCGAGCTCGACCTCGCCGAAGCGCTGGCTTCCAGGCTCAATTCCAAGCTTATCCACTTCGTGCCGCGCGACAACATCGTCCAGCACGCCGAGCTCAGGAAGATGTCTGTGATCCAGTATGCGCCGGACTCCAAGCAGGCCGGGGAATACCGGGCGCTGGCCGAGAAGATCCATGCCAATTCGGGCCAGGGCACCATCCCGACCCCGATCACCATGGAGGAGCTCGAGGACATGCTGCTCGACTTCGGCATCATGAAGACCGACGAGCAGATGCTTGCCGAGCTTCAGGTCAAGGAAGCGGCCAAGGCGGCCGCGCAGTAACGACCGCTACTGACTGCGGGCGCGGTCTAACCTGGCGCGCCTTTCAAAGAACGGCGCCTCGTCGGTGAGGCGTCACCCTGAACCTTGAAAGGGGTCCCATGAGCCTGGAATACGAGAATGACGGTGCCCTCCATGCGAAGCTTATCGAGGACGTGCTGTCGCAATATCCTGACAAGGCGGCGAAGCGCCGCAAGAAGCACCTCAGCGTCGCAAAGAGCGGCGACGAGGCTGGCGAGGAAAACGAGGTCCTTTCCGAATGCGAGGTCAAATCGAACATCAAGTCCATCCCCGGGGTGATGACCATTCGCGGCTGCGCCTATGCCGGCTCGAAAGGCGTGGTGTGGGGCCCAGTCAAGGATATGGTCCATATCTCGCACGGCCCGGTCGGCTGCGGGCAATATTCCTGGTCGCAACGCCGAAACTACTACGTCGGCACGACAGGTATCGACACGTTTGTCACGATGCAGTTCACCTCCGATTTCCAGGAGAAGGACATTGTTTTCGGCGGCGACAAGAAGCTGGAACGGATCATCGACGAGATCGAGGAACTGTTTCCGCTGAACAAGGGCATGACTGTGCAATCCGAATGCCCGATCGGCCTGATTGGCGACGACACTGAAGCGGTGTCCCGCAACAAGGCCAAGGAGCACGAAAAGACGATCGTGCCGGTGCGCTGCGAGGGCTTCCGCGGCGTCTCGCAATCACTCGGCCACCACATCGCCAACGACGCGATCCGCGACTGGGTGTTCGAGAAGAAGGAGGTCGAGTTCGAGGCCGGCCCGTACGATGTCAATGTGATCGGCGACTATAATATCGGCGGCGACGCCTGGGCTTCGCGCATCCTGCTCGAGGAGATGGGCCTGCGCGTGGTCGGCAACTGGTCGGGCGACGCTACGCTGGCCGAAATAGAGCGAGCGCCAAAGGCCAAGCTCAATCTCATCCATTGCTACAGGTCGATGAACTACATCTGCCGGCACATGGAGGAAAAGTATGGCATCGACTGGATGGAGTATAATTTCTTCGGCCCCTCCCAGACCGAAGCCTCTCTGCGCAAGATAGCCAAGCATTTCGGGCCGGAAATCGAGGCCAAGGCCGAGGCGGTCATCGCCAAATACCGGCCGTTGGTCGATGCCGTCATCGCCAAGTACCGGCCGCGCCTCGAAGGCAGGACGGTGATGCTCTATGTCGGCGGGCTGCGCCCCCGTCACGTCGTCACGGCATATGAGGATCTGGGCATGGTGATCGTCGGCACTGGCTATGAATTTGGCCATAACGACGACTATCAGCGCACTGGCCACTACGTGAAGAAGGGCACGCTGATTTATGACGACGTGACTGGTTACGAGCTGGAGAAGTTCATCGAGGGGATCCGTCCTGATCTCGTGGGCTCCGGCATCAAAGAAAAGTACCCGGTCCAGAAGATGGGCATACCGTTCCGTCAAATGCATTCCTGGGATTATTCCGGCCCGTATCACGGCTACGACGGCTTCGCCATCTTCGCCCGCGACATGGATCTGGCCATCAACAACCCGGTCTGGAACCTCTACGACGCCCCCTGGAAGAAAAAAGCCGAGCCGTCGGCGGCGATCGCAGCCGAATGAAAATCTGGCCTCCCGGAAGCCGGGAGGCCGTTGAACGCCTGTGGCCGTTTGTCCGCGGGAGACCTGAAACGTTTCGACGTCCCTGTGCCGCCGTATGGCGCGGCCAGATGGAGAAGAGGTAACCACCCATGCCGCAGTCGGCTGAAAAAGTTCTCGACCACGCGCCCCTGTTCCGCGAGCCGGAATACAGGCAGATGCTCGCCGAGAAGAGGCTGAATTTCGAATGTCCTCACCCGGACCAGATCGTTACCGACCAACGCGAATTCACCAAGACGTGGGAATACCGCGAAAAGAACCTCGCTCGCGAAGCGCTTGTGGTGAACCCCGCCAAGGCCTGCCAGCCGCTCGGCGCGGTCTTCGCGGCCGCGGGCTTCGAGCGAACCATGTCCTTCGTCCACGGCAGCCAGGGCTGCGTGGCCTATTACCGCTCGCACCTGTCGCGCCATTTCAAGGAGCCTGCTTCGGCAGTTTCCTCCTCGATGACCGAGGACGCGGCAGTGTTCGGTGGCCTGAAGAACATGGTCGACGGGCTCGCCAACACGTACCAACTCTACGACCCGAAGATGATCGCCGTCTCGACCACTTGTATGGCGGAGGTCATTGGCGACGACCTGCACAGCTTCATCGAGAATGCCAAGGACCAAGGCTCGGTCCCACGCGATTTCCACGTGCCTTTCGCCCACACGCCGGCCTTCGTCGGCAGCCATGTCGACGGCTACGACGTCACGGTCAAGGGCATTTTGGAGCATTTCTGGAAAGGCGAGGAGCGCACGGAAGCCGATGGCACCATCAACATCATTCCGGGCTTCGACGGCTTCTGTGTCGGCAACAACCGGGAACTCAAGCGCCTGCTCGATCTGATAGGCGTGTCCTATACTTTCATCCAAGACGCCTCTGACCAGTTCGACACCCCGTCGGACGGCGAATACCGCATGTACGACGGCGGCACGAAGATCGAAGACGTGAGGAAGGCACTCAACGCCGAGGCGACACTTTCGCTACAGCGTTACAACACCCGAAAAACACTGGAGTATTGCGAGGGGGTAGGGCAGGCGACTGCCTCGTTCCATTACCCGCTCGGAGTCCAGGCGACCGACGACTTCCTGATGGAGGTCTCCGCGATTTCCGGCAAGCAAATCCCCGAGGCAATCCGCCTGGAGCGCGGCCGACTTGTTGACGCCATGGCGGACAGCCAATCCTGGCTGCACGGCAAGAAATACGCCATCTACGGTGATCCGGACTTTGTCTACGCCATGGCCCGCTTCATCATGGAGACGGGCGGCGAGCCGACCCATTGCCTCGCCACCAACGGCACCTCGGCATGGGAAGCGGAGTTGAAGGAGCTGCTTGCATCATCGCCCTTCGGCAAGGGTGCTCAAGTCTGGGCGGGCAAGGACCTCTGGGCGATGCGCTCGCTGCTCTTCACCGAGCCGGTGGACCTGCTGATCGGCAACTCCTACGGCAAGTATCTGGAGCGCGACACGGCCACGCCGCTGATCCGGCTGACGTTTCCGATCTTCGACCGCCACCATCACCATCGCTTTGCGCTCATGGGCTACCAAGGCGGATTGCGCGTCCTGACAACGATCCTCGACAAGATCTTCGACAAGCTCGATCGCGAGACAAGCGAGACGGGCGTAACGGACTATTCGTATGACCTGACCCGCTAAGCGTGGCGGCCGGCTCTTCGGTGAAGCCGGTCGTCTTCCCCATGGACTTTGGAGATCGACGCAATGTCCTCGCTCAGTGCCAAGATCCAGGATGTCTTCAACGAGCCTGCCTGCGAGAAGAACCGCGGCAAGGATGCCAAGTCGCGCAAGGAGGGCTGTTCGAAGCCATTGACCCCCGGGGCGGCGGCCGGCGGCTGTGCCTTCGATGGCGCCAAGATCGTGCTGCAGCCGATCACCGACGTTGCGCACCTGATCCATGCGCCGCTCGCCTGCGAGGGTAATTCCTGGGACAACCGCGGTGCGGCTTCGTCCGGGCCAACGCTGTGGCGCACGAGCTTCACGACCGACCTCACTGAACTCGACGTGGTAATGGGGCAGGGCGAGCGGAAGCTTTTCAAAGCGATCCGCGAGATCAAGGAAGCGCATAGGCCGCCGGCTATCTTCGTCTATGCGACCTGTGTGACGGCGCTGATCGGCGATGATATCGAGGCCGTCTGCAAGCGCGCGGCGGAAAAGTTCGGCCTGCCGGTGGTGCCGGTCAATGCGCCGGGCTTCGTCGGCTCCAAGAACTTTGGCAACAAGCTTGCCGGCGAGGCGTTGCTCGATCATGTCATCGGCACGGTGGAGCCCGAAGATGCCGGCCCTTACGACATCAATTTCCTTGGCGAATTCAACCTCTCGGGCGAATTTTGGCTGGTAAAGCCGCTGCTGGATCGGCTCGGGATCCGGGTGCGCGCCTGCATTCCGGGTGACGCGCGTTACTTCGACATTGCCTGCGCGCACCGCGCCCGGGCGGCTATGATGGTGTGCTCGACCGCGCTCATCAATCTCGCCCGCAAGATGGAGCAGCGCTGGGACATCCCGTTTTTCGAGGGCTCCTTCTACGGCATCACCGACACCTCTGAAGCGCTCCGACAGATATCTCAGCTGCTCGTGAAGAAGGGTGCCGATCCGGAGATCCTCGGCCGCACCGAGGCATTGATTGCAGAGGAGGAGGCGATCGCCTGGAAGAAGCTCGCCGCCTACCGGCCGAGGCTCGAAGGCAAGCGCGTGCTGCTCAACACCGGCGGTGTGAAGTCCTGGTCGGTCGTCCATGCGCTGATGGAGATCGGCATCGAGATCGTCGGCACCTCTGTCAAGAAGTCGACCTTCGAAGACAAGGAGCGCATCAAGCAGATCCTCAAGGACGACAACCACATGTTCCAGCAGATGGCGCCGCGCGAGCTTTACGCCATGCTCTCAGCACACAAGGCCGATATCATGCTGTCGGGCGGGCGCACGCAGTTCATCGCGCTGAAGGCCAAGACACCCTGGCTCGATATCAACCAGGAGCGCCAACATCCTTACGCCGGCTATGACGGCATGGTGGAACTCGTACGCCAGATCGACCTCGCCATTCATAACCCGATCTGGCGCCAGGTGCGGGAGCCGGCACCATGGGATTGCCAGCCTGAGGTGAGGGAGGAACTGCCGCGCACGAAAAGCGAGACCGCGACCTTGCATGCTGTCCAGGAATTCGCCAGCACGATGGCCGACGATTTCGGCGAGTGTTGAGGAAAGCCGATGGTCCGTATCCTTCCCCAGACCAAAGCGGCGGCGGTCAATCCGCTGAAGTCATCGCAGCCGTTGGGTGCCGCCTTCGCCTTCCTTGGCGTCGACGGCGCGATGCCGTTGTTCCACGGCACCCAGGGGTGCACCAGCTTCGCGCTCGTGCTCTTCGTGCGGCATTTCAAGGAAGCCATCCCCTTGCAGACAACGGCGATGGACGAGGTGGCGACGATCCTCGGCGGGGCAGAGCATCTGGAAGACGCGATCCTCAACCTCAAGGCCCGCACAAAGCCAACGCTGATCGGGGTCTGCACGACGGCGCTGGTGGAAACCCGGGGCGAAGACTGCGCAGGAGATATCGCCAGTATCAGGCTGAAGCGCACGGAAGAACTCGCGGGTACGGAGGTGGTGCTAGCCAACACACCGGATTTCGGCGGCGCGATCGAAGAGGGCTGGGCCAAGGCTGTCACCGCGATGATCGAAAGGATTACGCGGCCCGGCGAGCAGGCGCGGCAGTCGAAGAAGATCGTGATCCTGCCTGGCTGGAACCTCACTGTGGCTGATATCGAGCATTTGCGTGAAATGATTGAAAGCTTTGGACTGAAGCCCGTGATTCTGCCGGACGTCTCCGGCTCGCTCGACGGTACGGTGCCCGACCGCTGGATCACGACCACCTACGGCGGCACCAGCATCGAGGATATCCGCGAGCTTGGCACGGCCGAGCAATGCATCGTCATCGGTGAGCATATGCGCCGCCCGGCCGAGCTGCTTCAGAGGTTGACCGGCGTGCCTTACGTGCTGTTCCGGTCGCTGACTGGATTGAAGGACGCCGACCGGTTCGTCTCTCTGCTGTCCGCGGTTTCGGGCGCGGCGGCGCCGGCTGGGGTGCGCCGTCGCCGGGCGCAGTTGCAGGACGCGTTGCTCGACGGACATTTCCACTTTGGAGGCAAGAAAATTGCGATCGCTGCTGAACCAGACCAACTCTACCAACTCGCGAGCTTCTTCATCGGCATGGGCTCCGAAATCGCGGCGGCGGTCACCACGACCGACATGTCGAAAATTTTGGAGGAAGTACCGGCGCAGTCGGTTCAAATCGGCGATCTCGGCGATTTGGAAGCTCTTGGTGCCAGCGCTGATCTTCTCGTCACCCATTCCCACGGCCGCCAGGCGGCGCAGCGCCTCGGCATTCCGCTCATGCGGGTCGGCTTCCCGATCTTCGACCGGCTCGGCAGCCAGCACAAGCTCACAATCCTCTATCAGGGGACCCGCGACCTGATCTTCGAGGTTGCCAACATCTTTGAAGCCAACCGGCACGCGCCGACGCCTGAGGCGCTTGATCCACTCCGTAAGCGAGAAATGCCAGATGAGCTCCGTTCGTCGCCTCTCGCTCGTCACTGACGAGGTTCACGCACCGACGCCGGAACGCCAAGCCGGCGCATTGCGCGTGGCGATCGCCACGCAGGACATGAAGAACCTCAACGCCCATTTCGGTTCGGCTAGGCGCTTTGCTGTCTACGACGTGATGCGCGAGGAGTGGAAGCTCGTCGAGGCCGTGGCCTTCGATGACGTTTCGGACGAGAGCGGGAAGCACCCAACTGAGGGCGATGACCGCATCACCCCGAAGGTGGAGGCGCTGAAGGGATGTCATCTCCTGTTTTGTCTGGCGATCGGCGGACCTTCGGCAGCCAAGGTTGTTTCGGCAAAAATTCATCCGATCAAAGTGCCGCAGCCCCAAACCATCCAAGAGGTGCTGTTGCGCACGCAGATGATGCTCAGGACGTGTCCTCCCCCTTGGCTGCGCAAAGTGCTGGCGCAGGCAGGTGTCGCCGAACAGAAACCGTCCTTCGAGGACGAGGACTGAAATGAGGAGTGGGCGAAATGTCTGACGCCGTGGTTAGCCCTGCTGTCCCCGAAGACGAGGCGGCCCTTGCCACCCCGTTCGTCAAATGCCTCGTGCGGCTGGTCCGGGCTCATGATTCCCACGGGTCTTGGGAAGGGAAATCGGACGCCGAGCTGCTGGGCGACTTCATCATCACCAGGGAACAGCGCCGTGCGATCCCGATCATCGGCGATCCCGATCCGGACGTGCTGTGGAGGCTCGAGATGTTTTACACCGCCGTCGGGCTTGCGATCGAGGAGCGTTCCGGCCTGATGGCATCGCCAATGATGGAGATAAGCCATGAGGGCTTTGGGCGCGTGCTTCTCACGGCCGGGCGGTTGGTCGTTCTATCGAAGACCCTGCGCGACGTCCACCGGTTCGGCTTCGAGACGTTCTGGAAACTCGCCGCGGCCGGTACGAAACTGGCCGGCGATGCGACCGCAGCTATTGAGGCTCATCCCGAGGTGGCGCGGGCGTGATGGAACCGATTTTCGATCAACGGGATCGTGTCAGGCCTTGAGGACATGCGATGGCCAGCCCTCTCAATCGAGGCGATCGAGGCCGATGTGGTTCTTGGGGCAGCGCTGATGAAGCCACTGGTCCTGATCTGTTCGCAGGATCCGGAGTTCTATCTGGTCCACAGCCACATTCTGGAGGTGGATGGCTTCACGATTCAACTGGCCGGCGGCGTGGAGGAGGCGCTTGCATTGGCCAGTGAACGGGAGCCGAAGGCCGTGGTGCTGGACTGCCAGCCAACAAGCGCGACAGGCTCCACAATCTGCGCCCGGCTCAAGGGGGAGCCCCGGACCGGCGGCCTGCCCGTTATTGCCCTGATCGCGCCCGGCGCCGAGAACCAGCACCTCGATCTCTGGAAGGCAGGCATTGACGAGAGCTTTGTGCGGCCCTTCGCGCCGGCCAAGCTGCTTGACTGTCTACGGATGAAGCTGGCGCTGCCAAAGCCGGGTTCGAACGGGATCGAAAACGGCGGCTGGATCTCCTGTGGCGACCTTGAGATAAGGCTCGATGCCCACCGGGTTCGGGGTAATGGCCACGAAGTCCACCTTGGGCCGATCGAGTTCAACCTGCTGCGGCTTTTGCTTGAGACTCCCGGCAAGGTCTTCACCAGAGACGAGCTGATCAGCGCGGCCTGGCCGCCCAATATCCATGTCGGTGTACGCACCGTGGATGTCCATATCAGCCGGCTCAGAAAGGCGCTGAAGGCGGCCTCCCCCTCCAGCGTCATTCGTACCGTCAGGTCGGCCGGCTACTCGCTCGAGTGGCCGGACGGCTGAATAGATAACCGATGTGGTGCCACTCCGCATTTCCGCCGTGCTGAGGGCAAGTCTTGCGGCTTCGAAACGCGCCGGCAGGTACGACATATTCAGAAAGAAGCAGTCAAATGGCTTTCAGAAGCGTACTCAGTGTGACGGGAGCTGACCACTCCGATCAGGATGTCAGAACAGCTGCCAGCTTGTGTGCCGAAGTCGGCGCGTATCTTTCCGTACTGGTGATGTCGCCTCCGCCGCTCATTATGCCTTCTCCGCTGCTCGGCGATGGCATCCCCGAGTGGCCTGGACAACGCGCACAGGCCATCGCCAGACTGGACAAACGGTTTAGGCAGATCGAAAGATTTTCACAGGACACGGCCAGTCTGGAAAAAACATCCAGGGAAATTCACAAACTGCTGAGAGCCACGTGGCGGTGCTATGATGTCGATATTGCCAACTGCGATCAGGCCAGCATCGGTGACGCGGTGCGACAGCGGGCGCTCTGCAACGATCTGACAATCGTCGGCCCCGCACTTCTCAACGACATTAGCGTCGGTCCCCTTGTTATCAACGGCAGCCTATTCGACACCGGAAAGCCGGTGCTTGTCGTGCCGGAGGGCGCTGAGGCGACTCTGTCTCCACGGCGCGTGCTGGTCGGCTGGGATTCGCGAGTCGAGGCGTCCCGTGCGGTTCGGGAAGCGCTGGATCTGCTAGCCGGTGCTGAGGAAGTTCGTGTCGCCCTCGTCGATCCGGAGGCGACCTGCACCGGAAACGATACCGAGCCAGGAGCCGATATCGCTGCCTATCTCACTCGGCACGGTGCTCGGGTCTCGGTTGACCTGCTGGCGAGCGCCGGAAAATCGGCAGCCACGGTGCTCGCGCAGCATGCAATCGACACGTCTGCCGACATGATAGTCATGGGCGCTTATGGCAACCGCAGGCTACGTGAGCGACTCTTCGGCGGCGTGACGAGATGGATAGTTGGGAAGCCGTCATTGCCGTTGTTTTTGGCTCGATGACGGGTTCCAAGCAAGCACCGACGCTGTTCGAAGCTCTACCCCCCCCTGGTCACCTATCCTGATGCCAAGTCGGAGGAAGATCGCGCAAAGCGCAACTTTCGCGAAGCTCGAATCTGCAAGCGCCGTCGCCGAGACATCCCGGACCTCTCTAACGCGCGCTCGGGGGTTCTCCTCGCCCGAGATGATCCGTAACGCGGAGCCCAAAGGCCGCGCAGAGGTACAGGCGCTCCTCAATGCACTCAAAACCACCGCTTCAGGTCGGCGTCAGGTCGAGAAAGAGAGTCGCTTCAGCGCGGCAGGCCGCGTTCGGACCGTAGCCCGCATCGTATTGGCGTTATCACGATTTCCCTCACACTGGCCGGGAGCTGACCACCGCAACGAGTGGCCAAGGCACCGACCTTCGAGTCGGGACGGCCGGGCTCTTGCCCACGTCGGCGCGAACGATGGCATCAATCGCCTTGTCATCTTTGGGATGGTAGCCCGGGTTAGTGGCGGACAGCCGCATCTCCCGCGTTTCCCGTTGGTCCTGCCCAACCTGCGTGGCGACCGAGCGGTCTTTGGGTTTGCAATTCCGCCAACGCTCACATCCGCACGAAGCGGTCCCTGCAGCGCCTGAGCACAGGGAACACAGAAAATATCGGCACAAAGCAGGAACCCCGGAGAGTTCACCGGCCGGCACAGGCCGGCACTCATCCGGCCTTTTTCGCCGCGACATCATCATCGATCTGAAAATGGCGGTATTGGCGAGCTACAGCTGGACCTGCTTCGGTCGCGAAGAACTCCCATGACGCCAGCCCAGGAATTCAATCCAAGGCGGGCGAGGGGGCACAGGCCGCGCTCGGATGGAGCGGCCCCTTGCAATCGCAAATGGCGAGATCGCTACCGCCTCCGGACCGGAACGGCAAGACGCTCAAGCCGGTGGCGTGAAGCGGACGATCATGACGAGCCTGACGACGTCCATCGGCCTCGTCCCTCGGCCCGAATGCATATTGAGTCGTCCGCGCCACGCTTTTCTGCCGACGCGAAGCGCGTGATGCTTGTCCAAAACCTGACAGCGGCAGAAAACATGTCGCGTCCAATACAACCGGCTATCTTGGGCACCCCGAAAGTTTTTTAAAGTATAAGGCGTTTAGTGCGCGCTGAGCGCGTTGGCACGGCCTTTGCGAATTGAGATTCAGCAACACTGAGTGAAGGCTGACTGCACGCAGATGCGCAAGACGAGCGATGCTCTCCATTCCTTGAACCCTCGTGCCCCGTCTCAAAGGGGGAACAAGCTTGCGCATAAGGTCACGCAACTTTTGGCAACAGCTTTGGAGACAACATGGTACTTGCAGATGGGGTCACCGGCTCCTTCGATCAAAATGGAGGACTGGCTGCGTGGCGAGCCCCTTGCGAACTTCCAGCCCGGCAAAGTCTATATCGTCGAATTTTGGGCAACTTGGTGCGAACTATGCATGGCGGAGATGCTCGATCTGATGCGGCTCCAGGAAAAATACAGGGACAGCGGACTTGAGGTCGTCGGCGTCGCGGCTAATGAAGACGCTCCAACGGCCGTTGAGGCTCGCACCAAGTTGGACGCGTGGTTGACCGAAAAGTGCTCGCATCTGAGCTATCGGATCGCGTTCGACCACACAGGTGAAATGAACAAGCTTTGGATGAAACCCAGCTTTTCCGCCGGGATTCCGACTTCGTACGTGGTCGACCGAGACGGCCAGATCGCCTTTATCGGTCATCCAAGCCAACTCGATGAGGTTTTGCCGGAAGTGCTCAACGGCAGCTGGCGCACCAGCGACAAAGCGAAAGCCGCCGATACGGAGCGGATCGCCACAAGCGAACCCATGGCGCGCCAACAAGCGTTGAAGAAGCCGATCGATGACAGATTCTGGGCGGCGGTGAAGTTAGAAGATTGGAAGACGGCGCTCTGGGCGATCGAAGAAGGCATCGCCTTGATGCCGGACGACATCAATTTCCGCCTGGCTCATGCGCATCTGTTGCTTCACAAAATACAAGACATGTGGACCGGCTTGCCCGTGATGCGCGAATTCGTGCGCGACGCGATCGACAAGAACTCCCAGGATTGGATGGTTTCGGCGCTAGACCAGCTTTTCCATCCGGCCAATGACCATTCGCGCCTTCCCCCCGCTGAGCGCTTCGCGATGGGCAAGGAGCTGTCCGAACGCATTCTGGCACTGAATCCCCCGCAAGGCGACAGCCCTAAGTTCCGGTCTTATTCCGCGGTCGCCCGGTACTATTACGAGAACGGCAACAACGATCGCGCGATCGAGTTGGTCGAACTGGCACTGCAGTCGCTGGACGGTCCGGAGCCTGTCCCGGACGAATTGAAAGAGCACCTTCTACCGGATTTGCTGCAGGCCCTCGCCACCTACAGGGGTGTGAAGGTTTGTTACGGCGCTCTCTGTGCGGCTCCGCAAAACAATTTCCCGAACGTGCCAAAGCGCGGTCGGCCGAGGAGAAAAAACAAAAAGGGTTGATTGGTCGAAATGGATTACTGGCCAATTCGTCCATTTCCCTGGTGTGGCCGCAGCAAGGAGGGTCCATGCAGCACTTGGTCGATTGTTTGCAGCAGGATCGAGGCTCGAATCTTCATGACCTGTGGCCGCATTGCGGCGGAAATAATGTTCGACGCGAGTTCGCGTGGAAGACCTCGCAGTCGAGGAGGTGTTCAAGGTCGGCCACGGGGACATCAATTGCGTGGAATGGGCCGCCCCGAGCCGGGCGTCGGCTGCGCAAGGGTGCCCGAAGTAGGCGTCCCCGAAAACAGGCAGCGTGCTTCGAGGAAGAGGACTGAAATTGAGGAGAAGGCGAAATGTCTGATACCGCGATCTGCCGAGAACGAGGCGGCGCTTGCCACGCCTTTTGTCAGATGCCTCGTGCGGCTGATCCGTGCTCAAGACTCCTACGGCTCGTGGGAAGGCAAATCGGACGCCACGTTGCTGGCCGACTTCATCGTCACCAGAAAACAGCGCCCTGGGATGCCTGTCATCGATGATCCCGATCCTGACGTGCTGTGGAGGCTCGACATGTTCTAAACCGCCGTCGGGATCGCGATCGAGGAGCGCTCCGGCCTGATGACATCGGCAATGATGGAGATGAAATTCACGAGGACTTGGGGCCGCATGCTTTCCACGGCCGGGCAGTTGGTCGTTCTGGCAAGACGTTCATCGGTTCGGCTTCGAGATGCTCCGGAAACTGGCTGAGGCCGGTGCGAAACTGATCGACGATGCGACCGCAGCCACTGAAGCCGGTCCCGGTGTGGCGCCGTCGTGATGAAACCGATTTCAAGGAAGGGTTTATGTCAAAGCTAGATGAAATGGGGAAGAAAGTCCGAAAGCTTCAGCTGCGCGCAGCAGTCGCCAAGATGAAATTGCGCGACCTTGCAGAGGATCTCCCGGGAAAATGGACGGAGATAGAGGACGTTGCCAAGGAAACGTCCGCCGTTTTTGCCGAGTTGGATGGTGCCAAGAGAGAGCTCGCTGCAATGAAGAATTTACGATGAGGAGCACATTCACCACCCGCGATGGCTCCGGATGGGTGCCGGAATATCTCACCGCTATAGACGGTACGACCTGCATCGGCTGCGGCCGCTGTTTCAAAGTCTGCTCGCGCGAGGTCATGCATCTTTACGGCGTCGATGACGCGGGTGAAATCCTCGGCGCCTGCGACGGCGAAGACGACGATTTCGACGGCGAGCTCAATCGCATGATCATGGTCGTCGACCATGCCGGCCGCTGCATTGGCTGCGGAGCCTGCGGCCGCGTCTGCCCGAAGAACTGCCAGACCCATGTTGCGGCCGACCAGGTCGCAGCATGATCTGAGGAGACAAAACCAGGAGAACGGCGTTGCGCATAAAAATCTTTTGTCGCGTCCTGGGGCTGGTGCTGTGCAGCAACGCTGTGATTGTCTACTTCGCTTCTCATTCCATCCGCACAGTAGTCGTCACGACGCTGGCTTGTTCCTTGCTCCTTCAGTTGGCCTATTTCGCAAGCGTGCTCTTTCTGATCTGGTGGTCTGGCTGCGTTAGCCGAGCTGGCCAAAGGGCTGCGCGTTTCGACAGTTGCAAGGAAGTTGGATCCGAGCCGCCAGACCTTGATGAGGTGACGAATGAATCCGCAGATTTGCTCCAGCGCGATCAAATGTTGGCCATATCGCTGGTGCTGCCTTGAGGCGCGGCCGCGACAAAATCAGAGTTCGGATTCCCGCCACTTTCGATGAACCACGAACCTTGGGCTGATCGTGAAGAATAGGTGTGATTGAGGTGACCGCATCCCGGGACGTCTAATGGCGCGACAGGCAGCTATTTGGGTTCCGTAGGCATGAGAGCCATCGCAGCACGCCGGGATGCGGGCTGCTTCGTCTCCGTGCGAGGCGCTGGAAATTATGATGAGGCTCTTCTGCAACATCCGCAGCTGTTGTCAAATCAAACACGCCTCTTGGGGAGTGGCTGGGTGCATAGACCCAATTCAAATCGATCACGTGTGCTGGAAAAACATCCTGCAATTTCGAACGCTACCCGTTCACCTTTGGACCCACGCCATCGTGAAGCTCGACCGCCTCGGCAGCATTTGGGGGGCAAGGTGGAAATCTACGCCAAACGCGAGGACTGCAACTCCGGTCTCGCGTTCGGCGGAAACAAGCTGCGCAAGCTCGAATACATCATTCCCGACGCGATCGCGTCAGATGCCGATACACTCGTCACCGTCGCGTCAACTACCAGAAGCCGTAGTTTCGGTGCTTGCCCGACAACTCTAGAAACGAGCTCGTGTAAACGCATTCACCGAAGGTATCAGCATGCAGAGCTCGACGCTGGAGGTCTCGAAGCGGATGTGTCCAGCAGATGAGCCAGCGCAGGGCCGGTCTGAACTATCTGTGCAGCAGACGAAACGCAGCGCCCGGATCCGACACAACCAAATTTCGCTCTTCTATGTGATGATGAAAAATAACTCGCCAGCACTTAATCACTGTCTTGCTAACGCGATGCCGACATGCAGAGGACCAGAAATGAATACTGATGTTTTTGCAGCTCATGAGTCTAACGTGCGTCGCTACGGGCGGTCGTTTCCTGCAGTCTTTACGAGAGCCCTTGGGGCGACAATCTGGGACGAGGCCGGAAACCCATACATTGATTTCCTCGTAGGATCCGGCGCCCTCAACTATGGACACAACAACCAGAGTATTATTGCACCAGCAATCGAATATCTCGTTGGCGAGAACATTCTTCTATCTCTTGACATGTACACGGTGGCAAAGCGTGAATTCATTGAAACGTTTGTCGACTCGATCCTGAAGCCCAGAGGCCTTTCCTACAAGATACAGTTCCCTGGGCCGACGGGCACAAACGCTAACGAAGCAGCGCTGGCGCTGGCGCGAAAATATACCGGCCGCTCGAGCGTCATGGCATTCACGAACGCGTTCCATGGCATGTCGCTTGGCTCTCTGGCGGTGTCGGGTTCGGCATCGACCAGGGAATTGGGCGGCGTCGCTCGCCACGATGTGATCCGCGTCCCCTACGACGGATACCCGAACCAAGATTTCGATTCCGCGAGCTACATAGACTTCGTATTGGGCGACCCAGGCAGCGGCATTGAAAAGCCCGCTGCAATCATTCTGGAGACCATTCAGGCAGAAGGTGGCATGAACACTGCATCTGCTGCTTGGCTCACGGATATTCAGCGCATTTGCCGCAGGCACGACGTTGTTTTGATGGTCGACGACATTCAGGCGGGCGCAGGACGAACGGGCGAGTTCTTCTCATTCGAGTTCGCGGGTATTGATCCCGATATCGTATGCCTTTCAAAGTCCCTAAGCGGTTCAGGCAGTCCGTTCTCCATCGTTCTGATCCGCCCCGACCTGGACATTTGGAATCCCGGAGAACATAGCGGCACCTTCAGAGGCAACAATCTCGCCTTCGTGACTGCAGGGGCGATGTGCAAACTGTGGTCCGAAACGCAGTTCACTGCAGGCGTCGAGCGAACAGCCGCCAAACTGCAAAGACACCTGGATAGCCTGGTTGCGAAATTTCCCACGTGCATCGAACAAAAGCGCGGCCGCGGTCTGATGGCCGGTCTCAAATGCCGTTCACAGGCCGTGGTCGGCCGTGTGCACGATATCGCATTCGAAAATGGCCTGCTGATCGAATCTTCAGGACCAAATCGCGACGTCATCAAAGTCCTACCCCCGATAACCATCACCGACGACGAACTCGATCATGGCATCGCCATCCTAGATCACGCACTAAAGGAGCAAGCCAATGGGCATTAACCAAGCATCTCAGGCGCCTGCGATCTCGCCTCCTACAATCAGGGAACGAACTGGCTCAATCAGCACGGCGGAAATCGTCTCAGTCCTGAAAGGTGAGATCACCGCTCTGCACGTCAAGCAAGCTTTCAGTTCGGAAATAGCCGAAGAAATCACCGCGAACTTTGTTGACAGCACAGGTCTCAGGGAGCGTAAGGATGGCGTCCCCGGACAATATGTCGGCGCCTCCCATTACAGGAAGGATGCAGCCACCTACTTCGCACAATCAGAAACTGCGCGACCGTACGTCGACGCCCTTTTCGGCAATTTGGTTGATCCGGTCCGAGCATTATTCGACGCGTTGAAGCGCGAGCTTCACAACCAGGGCATTGAATTGAGACTGGCTCGCTCCGAGTACGGTCAAGCTAATGTTTGTCGCGCTCTTAGTTGGTCTGGCAGCGGCAAGTTTTCCTTGGACCCCCACGACGATGTCGCTCAAGTTTTATGTGCTGGGAACGATTACGAGCTTTGTGCGGTGGCGCACAACACCGTTGCAGCGCTCAACTTCTACCCCAGCATGCCCGAGGAAGGTGGCAACCTGCGGCTCTGGAGCCATAAGCCGACGGTCGCCGCCCGAAAGTCGCAAGGTGTGGAGACCACAGGCTATCCCTATTCGGCAGCTTATCTCGATGCCGTTCCTTGTCGCGACTTCCAGCTCAGGGCCGGGGATATCGCCCTGATCGACGGCGGTTTCGTTCACGGGGTTACCGGTCAATCCGGCAACGGAAAGCGTCGCCTGGTGCTAAACAGCTTTTTCGGGTTTGCGCGGCCAGATCTAGTTCTCTGGTGGACCTGACGTTGGATGTCACGGCAACCGACCTCCGGTGACTGTCACATCCGCAAAGGGGGGCCTTTCAGTCAGGCCCTCGGGCTGATCCGAACCGACATTGTCATGAAGCTCTTGGCGCTCCAGGTGCTACCGGTCTCAGACAGGATCACTAATTTTCGGGCTGGACCGAATTAGCGTACCACCGCACGGACCACGCAAGTTCAAGAAAACTCTTGGCGCCACCGATATAGTAGCTTGACACGTCAATCTAAGGTCGCCGCTTTGACTTCTTTTCGGTAGGATTTTTGTGCGCCGACTAAATGATACAGTATGTTAAACGATTCGCCCATGCTGTTATCAATAGGATATAGGCTAAACCATATCACAACAACAACATTTATCTAAGATATGTTGCGTTCGTATAACACTAGCACACAATAACCTCAAACTAAATAACTTCCCCGGTGGGCTTGAGATGTTATAGATTTGACGATGCTGGCCTGCTGAGGACGGCGAAGCCCTAGCCTTACAGCCGGCAGCTTTGGTGCGCCAGTGGCAACACCCAGCGCAAATGGCTACGGAGCAGAGACCATGGAACGCCCGCGGATGACCGCTGTCTCTCAACTTCGAGGGCTCTCAACCAGGATGTCCGACCAGTTTTCTTTGGTTCCGGCGATGCATTTCCCTGAGGCTGCCAGGGAGGCGTTTGCGCTCGAGTTTGGCCGATTTCTCGACCAAACGGATCGTGTTGCAAAATCCGAGCATTTGTTCGACCTGTTATCTGACTTTGCCCTGAATTTTGATTGTGCGTGGATCGCGTATGGATCTCTTGTACCAGGCCAAAAAGGCTCAAAGCCGGTCCGAGGCGATCCGGCCGTCATGCTGAATTATCCTCATGAATGGCAGGAACGCTATTTCGAAATGGGTTATGACAGGATAGACCCCACCATCAAGAGGAGTCGGAGGCGAGCAGAAGCCTTTCAGTGGAGCGAGGTGTACAACGACGAAAGCACGACTGAAGACGAACGGCGCGTTTTCGACGAGGCGGCGACGTTCGGCTTAAGATCGGGCATTAGCGTTCCATTGCACGGCCCCGACGGCCGCTTTGCGATCATGAACTTTGCTCAAGCCTGGGACGGTGAATTCCAAAATAGAGCAATCACCTACTTGCAGCTCGCGGCGTTGCATTTCCATCTGAGAGTCGGTAAGTTCGCTAATTCAAGCGGCGTCGAGGAGACACCTAATCTTTCTCCAAGAGAAAAAGAGTGCATCCTATGGACGGCGAAAGGGAAATCGTCGTGGGAAATAGGTAAGATTGTAGGGATATCTGTAAATACTGTTAACTTCCACATAAAAAACGTAATGCGAAAAATGGATGCGGCCAGCAGAACAACGGCGGCTATAAAAGCGATAAAATTCGGAATTATCGATTTGTAAAACTCTGGCCAAAATGTCGCGCAAAGCACCGTCAAGCTAAGTCCACGGTTGAGCTGTTACAACGAAGAACGGCATTATTAAAATCGGCAGTCTTGAAATCACGGAGGCAGTGCCAGAATAGGTCGACTTGCCGTCGGTTTGGCTCACGGATGTTCGGCATCGCGTCCTTCTGCCCTGCCACAAATTTCTGTCACCGGCCTACCGTCTTTACCCTGCTGACAACGAACACCTTCTGCGCGTCCGAAGCCATTGCCTTCCGTCCTCCGCCTTTCTCAGCCAGGAAATGACGCGTGACACTCCAACCATACGGTCCCCTTGTGAGGTACAGATTAGGCGGTCGGCGCGAAGATGAAGGAGTTCCGGCCGGCTTCCGGCGTACCGTTTAAGAGACTTTCGTCGAGCATCATAGCAGTGTTCCTCTAAGGATCCGTTTTGAATTCGGCAGATGAGGTTGGCGCCCATTGCGACGAGGATCATTGCGTGAGAGGCGTCGATGCGCTGCTCGTAGTCGCGCACTCGGCGGGGACATCGGGTCATCCAGCCGAAGGTCCGCTCGACGACCCAGCGTCGTGGCAAAGACTTATAGGTAAGACCGTCGTATAGTGCGAGATTTGCAAGCGTCTTTTTGGTGCGGGAGATTGTTTGCCGGGAGCACGGTCGTCTACCCGGTCGACATGGGCCGCCGCATCATGGGGCTTCACGGGATGGTCCTTCCAATGGATGTCTCGCACGCTCCGAGCAAACTCGTGGTGCAACGGCAACGGAATGGACCAGCCTCGGTCCCGGCAGGGACTCCTCTAATGGGCGCTGCAGAGCTCGAGAATTAGGCGATAGCCATCGCCCTGTTGAAGAGCTCACCGGAGCGGAGCATCGCATGCACGCAAGTCGCTGTCGGCCCAGCCGCGAGTCAGGATCACTACCGCAGCTTCATAGAGAAGCGAACGCACATGGGTGTCTCCGCGGCGGGAGATATGGCGGTCATAGTCTACTTCGCCCGACTGATAGCGCCGCGTCGTAGTCACCGGGCGACCTCACCATCCAGAAGCAGCGCCGCAGCTCGGCTCGCGATGCCGAGATCATCATCAGTCTCGACGAGGTCATTGCCCTGCTCAAGCGCCAGAGCCGGCGGCTCGAAGGCGAGATCGCCTCGCTGATCAACGACGATCCCTTGTGGGCATGCCTCGACCAAGCCTTCCGCTCGCTCAAGGGCGTCGCCTCGCGCACCGTGGCTCGCCTGATGGCGCAACTGCCCGAGATCGGCATCCTCTCCAACAAGGCCATCGCCAAGCTCGCCGGGCTGGCGCCGATCGCCAACGACAGCGGCAAGCGCAGTGGCCGCCGGTCGGTGCGCGGCGGCCGCGAGGGCCCGCGCTCCATCCTCTTCCTCGTTGCTCGCACCGTCGCCAGATACGATCCTCACCTTGCTGCCTTCCATCAACGGTTGTAGGACGCAGGAAAGGAGAAAATGGTCATCCGCATCGCGCTCGCCCGCAAGCTGCTCGTCATTCTCAATGCAAAAGCACGCGATGCGCGCATCGATTTCGCAAATGCAACTTGACACTCCAGATAGTCGCTCATCCGTCAAATCAGGCGGGTATCGCTTGGTCTTGTTGGCGGTCTGGGCCAGCCGGCCACTGCTCTGCTTTGTGGCATCCACAGCTCCAGCCTCAGACGAAACCCCAGCAAGCCGATTTTCAAAACGGCCTCTTACCCCTGTCACCCAAAATCCGCCATAGCTCCAAGTTCCCCTTTTCAAGCTCAGTGAAAATTGCGGTTTCGGATGTCCAGTGTCGGCTGTCCCATGGCAGGAGGGCGGTCAGAAGTGGCAGAAAGCCTGTGGTGTCAAGGCTAGCTATCGCCGATAGGATCTCGTCCTGCCACTTCGGGTGAACGTTCTTTTGGGCGATGTTCTTGAACTTCTCCGCGATCTGGTCGCTAGATAAGGGGTTTGCGACGTCCCCTAGGGGATGAGGCACGGTCATCTCTTCTGGCCCTTTCCCCTGATCAATGACGACACGGGCAGGCGTTCCGACTGGAAACGCGGAAGCAAAATCGGGCACCGGCTCAAGCTCAATGCGCGCGGCTAACTCGAGAACACGAGCGTCAGCAAGACGCTCCTTCTGCACAGGCTGTAGAGCTTCCCGACCGAATAACGCGGCCAGTGCGCAGCTAAAATAGAAGCTGTACTGACCACCCTCCAGGGTGCTGGGGGCGCGCTCGTTGGCCAGGCGCATCGCCTGCGGGAAAGTCTCGATGCGCAGGTTTCGTATCTCTTCTCCGTCCCGGCGTAAGGCAAGGATCGCATCGATTGCTGCGTGGATGTAGCGGCAGCATGCATATGGCTTAAGGTAGCACTTTTCAACTTCCCACGAAGATCCAAGATCGCCTGTCAAGAGCTGGCGAGTGAACCGATCGTTGTCATCAAGAAGATCAAGTGGGCCAGTTGCGGCTGCCCGTGCGCGATAAGCGGCCGTAACACCCGCAACCACCGCCGGGGGAATCCCTTCCTTGATTGTGCTGCCCTCGAACTTGGAGCTTGCGGTCATGAAGACGATCGGTCCTTCGGACCCGGCGATCGCCAACGCATGAGCAGCTTCTGTTGCACTCAAACCTAACAGACGGCAAGCTGCTGCCGCAGCCCCATAGCTGACCCAGCGTCCACTTGCATAGGTATCGATTGTTTCAACAGGACGAGAGCTCGCGACTCGCAGAGCGATTTCGTATCCGAGCGCGATTGCAACCAAGGTCTCCAAGTCTGACGCGCCGACAGCCTGAGCCACTGACAAAGCAGCGGGAATGACGCCCGCACCGGCGTGCCCCCCTGCGCCGCGGTGACCATCATCGATGTCCAGCGCGCTCGCCGCAGCACTATTCGCCATCGCGGCGCCGACTACACTAGAGCGTTTGTCTGTCAGCCAAATGCTTACGTAGCCTTCGCCATAGGCTTCCAGTGCCGCCTTTCTGGCTGCGTCCGCTAATGGCGATCGCAGGCCCGCAGCAGTAGCACCGATGAGGTCTTGTATGAGCAACGAAATCGTCCGCCGTGTAGCCGCTGGCAGTGCACTTGCCGGATAGCTGCTAACGAAGTTGGCGAGTTCAGTTATGGCTTGCACCTTAGCGGCTCCAATAGTCGCGTTCTTGGGCAAGCGGAGCCGCCCCGTAGAGTTCCATCGGAACACCACCGGTAAGCGCGAGACCTGAAATGACGTCGAGTAGCGCCCTTACTTCATCTGCTTTGACATAGGGCAAAATTATCGGAAGTGCGCCGGCTTTCTCGATTGCACGTACGTAATTGGCGCAACAGATGTAGCCTTCCTTCTCCACGTCGAAATTGCTGACGATACCTATGACTGGTTGAATAAGGTTAGCCATGGTGGATGATCTTCAATTATGCGAGAAGAGCTTGCGCTCCATGGTGATCAGGCGTTCCGGGCCTTGTTCCGTCACGAGCACCGTCTCGCTGCAGCCCATGCCGGCCGCCCCCATCAGCATGTGGAACACCATTCCGGCCTCAAGGACCCATTCTACGCCCGGCAGGAACTCGCGGATAAATTCGCCGGCGGATGGGCGGTAATTGAGACCAAG
>NZ_JAMYUA010000015.1:0-136197 GCF_040322715.1 Mesorhizobium sp. M0106
GGCCGCCGATGCTGCCAAAGTTCCCATCAGCCATCGCATCAAGAAATGCGCCTGGAACGACGACTATCTCATCAATGCCATCACTCATATGCGATAGCCCTGCCCTTGAGGGGGGGGGATTGCGCACTCAGCCGCCTTCGCCAATCTCACAAGTGGCAGGACGAGGAGAGGCGACAAAGCTGCCGACCTCCCCCCTTGAGGGGGAGATGGCCGGCAGGCCAGAGGGGGGTGGCTTGGCGCAAACATCCGACGAGGCTTGAGCCCTACTTGCTCATCGCCGCAAGCCACTCATCGACCCAGGCCTTGCGGTTGGCCGCGACGTCTTCCGGGCTGAACAGCAAGGTCTTGGTCGGCTTGACCAGCTTGTCGAACGCCGGGTTGAGCGGCTTGTCGGTTTTGCCGGCCGGGAACATCCAGTTGGTTTCGGGAATGACATCCTGGAATTTCGGTCCGGTCATGAAGGCAATGAACTTTTCCGCCAGCGGGTTCTTCGCACCCTTGGTGGTGATCCCCGCAACCTCGATCTGCAGATATTCGCCCTCCTCGAAGGACGCCGCCTGGTAGCGCTCGGTGTTTTCGGCGACCATGTGGTAGGCCGGCGAGGTGGTGTAGGACAGCACCATCGGCGCCTCGCCCTTGGTGAACAGGCCGTAGGCCTCGCTCCAGCCCGGCGTTACCGTCAGCACCTTCGCCTTGAGTGTGGCCCAGGCTTCCGGCGCCTTGTCGCCATAGACCGACTTGACCCACAGCAGCAGGCCAAGGCCCGGCGTCGAGGTGCGCGGATCCTGGATGACGATCTTCTCTCCGGCATCGCCCTCGACCAATTCCCTGAGGCTCTTCGGCGGGCTCTTCAGTTTTTCGGTATCGTAGACGACGGCGAAATAGCCATAGTCGAACGGCACGAAAATATCGTCGCTCCAGCCGCCCGGCACACTGACGCCCGATACGGCGCCGTGCGGCGAAAACAGGCCGGTTGCCTTGGCGTCGGCGGTTAAGTTGGTATCGAGGCCAAGTACGATATCGGCCTTGGTCGCGGCGCCTTCCAGCTTCACACGGTTGAGCAGCGCCACGCCGTCGGCGACCGAGACGAATTCGACGACGCAACTGCATTCGGCCTCGAAGGCCTTCTTCACCGCCGGTCCCGGACCCCAATCGGCGGTGAAGCTTTCATAGGTATAGACCGTCAGCCTATCCTGTGCCGATGCCTGCCCTGGCAAGGCGAGCGCGGATGCCGCAAGCAGGACAATTGAGACAAGAGAGTGGAAAAAACTGCGCATCGGCGCCTCCTTCGTTCGCGTTGAAAGGAATTGAGGCGTCGGGCTGTCCGAAACGTCTAATCCCTCCGCCGGTACAAACCGGATCAGGTTCAGCGGGTTGGCAGTCTTGCCTCTCAGCCGGTCCGCGAAAATCGCGTCCGGCACCCCGTTAGAGCGTTGCGACACATAGGCCCGGCGGAAGTGCTGCGCAAGCGGAAGTTTGCCGGGCATCCAAAGCCCAGCCTTCCGTTTCGTCTGCCGTTTCATCTTCCGTTTCCGGGGCAGGGCTGGTAAGGGCCACGAGATATGAGCACATTCACCATCCTGCTTGGCGGCGATCTCATCCGCACGCCGCTGCTCGACCGCCAGGTCGAAGGCTCGCGTGTCATCGCCGCCGATGCCGGCATCGGCCATGCCCGCATGCTGGGCCTGAGGCCGGAACTCTGGGTCGGCGATTTCGATTCGGTGCCTGCCGAGTTGCCGGAGGATCTGGCCGCCGTGCCACGGCAGGTGTTTCCCGCCGAAAAAGACAAGACCGACGGTGAACTCGCTATCGCCGCCGCACTCGAACGTGGTGCGACCAGCCTTGTGCTCGCAGGCGCCTTCGGCGGCAAACGTACCGACCACATCTTCCTGCATCTGGCGCTGAGCGTCCGGCTGGCGGAAGGCGGGACGGAAGTGCTTTTGACCAGCGGCGCACAGGAAGGCATTCCCTTGCTGCCGGGAAAGACTGACTTCGACTATGCCGACGGCACGCTGTTTTCGGTGCTCGGCTTTTCGGATCTCGCCGGCCTGACAGTCACCGGCGCCAAATGGCCGCTCGACCATGTCGAGGTTGCGTTCGGCTCGTCGCTGACCATTTCCAACGAGGTCAGGGGCCGGTTGGAAATCGCGCTGGCCAGCGGCCGCGCGCTGCTGCTCGCGCATCCCTATCCTCTTCCGGAAAGCTGAGCCCAGAAAGCTGACATGGCGCCGCCGCTTCTCAATCTCGACGGGATAAAGCTGACCTTTGGCGGCACGCCGCTGCTAGACGGTGCCGCCCTGACAGCCTCAGTTGGCGACAAGATCGCCCTGGTCGGCCGCAACGGCTCTGGCAAGTCGACGCTCCTCAAGATCGCCGCCGGGCTGATCGAACCGCAGGACGGCGAAGTCTTCCGCCAGCCATCGGCGACCGTGCGCTACTTGCCGCAAATGCCCGACATGGACGGCTTTGCGACTGTCCGCGCCTATGTCGAGGCGGGGCTCGGGCCGGCCGACGATCCCTACCGCGCCACCTACCTGATGGAGCATCTCGGCCTATCCGGCGAGGAACGGCCGAACGACCTCTCCGGCGGCGAGGCGCGGCGCGCCGCCCTCGCCCGCGTCATGGCGCCGGAGCCCGACATTCTCCTCCTCGATGAGCCGACCAATCATCTTGACCTTTCGGTCATCGAATGGCTGGAGGAGGAGCTTGCCCGCACCTCCTCGGCACTGGTCGTCATCTCGCATGACCGCCGTTTTCTCGAGCGCGTGTCACGCGCCACAATCTGGCTCGACCGCGGCCAGACCCGCCGTCTCGACAAGGGCTTTGGCTATTTCGAGGAATGGCGCGACACGGTGCTGGAGGAGGAAGAGCGCGAGCAGCACAAGCTCGGTCGCCAGATCGTCCGCGAGGAGCACTGGCTGCGCTATGGGGTGACAGCGCGGCGCAAGCGCAACATGCGCCGGCTCGGTGAGTTGCAGACCATGCGCCAGCGCTTTCGTGGTCATCGCGGCGCCGAGGGTGCGGCGACGATGACAGCCAGCGACGCCGCCGAATCCGGCAAGCTGGTGATCGAAGCCAAGAACATCGAGAAGAGCTTTGGCGATCTGACCGTGGTCAAGGGATTCTCGACCCGCATCCAGCGCGGCGATCGCGTCGGTCTGGTCGGGCCGAACGGCGCCGGCAAGACGACGCTGTTGAAGATGCTGACCGGCGAATTGAAGCCGGACGCGGGCACGGTGCGGCTCGGCACAAATCTGGAGATCGCCACGCTCGACCAGAAGCGCGAAACCGTCGACCCGCAGGAGACATTGGCGCAGTATCTCACCGACGGGCGCGGCGAGAACCTCGTCATCAATGGCGAGCAGCGCCACGTCGTCTCTTACATGAAAGACTTCCTGTTCAAGCCGGAACAGGCGCGCACGCCGGTGCGCGAGCTTTCAGGCGGCGAGCGGGCACGGCTGATCCTCGCCCGCGTTTTGGCGCGGCCGGCAAACCTGCTTGTGCTCGACGAGCCGACCAACGATCTTGACATGGAGACGCTGGAGCTGCTGCAGGAACTGGTCGCCGGCTTTGCCGGCACGGTGATCCTGGTCAGCCACGATCGCGATTTCCTCGACCGCACCGTGACCAGCATTATCGCGCCGGATGGTGACGGCCGCTGGATCGAATATGCCGGCGGCTATTCCGACATGCTGGCGCAGCGCGGCGGCACCAGGCTGGACGACCGCAGGGCGCGGCCAAAAGCAGAAGCCGGTGAAGCGACGGCGGCAAGCAGGAACGAAGCGGCCGCACCGAAGGGCTCGGCCAAGAAACTGTCGTTCAAGCAGAAATTCGCGCTGGAATCGCTGCCCAAGAAGATCGAGGCGGTGTCGGCCTCGATCTCGCGGCTGGAGAACAACATCGCCGATCCGGCCTATTACGAGCGTGACCCGGCCTCGTTCCAGAAGACGATTGCCGCGCTCGACAAGGAGCGCGTCACACTGGCAGCGCTCGAGGAGGAATGGCTGGAACTGGAAATGCTGCGCGAGGAGATGGAGGGGTAATTCGCGAGTTCAAGCACCTTGTCATTGCGACTAGAGAGGAATGCGCATATGTTATGCGCATACTGTGGAGGTGATCATGCGCAAAATTGCTGTGAATGCGGTTCGCCAGCCGGCAAATCTGTCGATCGACTCAAAGCTCATGAAGGAAGCCAAGGGGCTCGATGTGAATGTCTCGCGCGCCGCTGAAGCCGGCATCGCCGAGGCCGTGGCCGCCGAAAAGACGCGGCTGTGGAAGCTTGAGAACCGCGCGACGATAGATGCGTGGAACGAATATGTC
This sequence comes from Mesorhizobium sp. M0106, assembly GCF_040322715.1. Classification (NCBI taxonomy): domain Bacteria; kingdom Pseudomonadati; phylum Pseudomonadota; class Alphaproteobacteria; order Hyphomicrobiales; family Phyllobacteriaceae; genus Mesorhizobium; species Mesorhizobium sp. M0106. Next base: position 4,321 of record NZ_JAMYUA010000015.1, read on the forward strand.
GAAAAACACGGTATTCCGCTGGCAGAACATCGGCAATTCTGATGGCGCGCTACGACGTCTTCGCGGGTAGCATCGAAGGCGGCTATCTCCTCGACGTCCAGGCCGATCTGCTAGACCATTTCAAGACCCGGGTGGTCGTCCCGCTTCTGCCGGCTGCGATGGCGCCATCACCAATGCGAAAGCTCCACCCGATTTTCGAGATCAATGGTCGGAAATTGGTCATGGCCACCCATTTGATCGCCACGGTTGCGGCGACGGAACTGGGCGAGAGCCGACTGAATCTGACGAGGCATCACGACGAGATCGTGGCCGCGCTCGATATGCTGTTCCAGGGCTTCTGAACTGCTGGGGAGCTTCGGGGTGGCGGACCGTCTTCACCCCGCCGTCTTAGTCTGCCAGGCCTTCAGCGCCTCGTCGAACACCTTCTCGCCTGGAATGCCCTTTTCCATGGTGAGCAGCGCCCGCCGCCCGGTCTTGTAGACGACCGGCACGTCGATCCAGTCCTGGCCTCTGAGCAAGGTCAGATTGGCGTCTTCATCCGCCTTGGTATCGTTGAGCGCAACCAGGAAGAAACCGTCGGCGATCTTGGCCGGGATGCCGATCAGCGGGCTTCCGGCATCCTGCTCGGAGCCCTTCATGGCGACACGCAGGATGTTGTCGACGCCGCCGCCCTCGAAGCCGTCAGGCGTCAGGAAGATCATCTCGATGATATGGCTGGCCGGCAGCGTCTGGTCGGTGTTGCGACGGATCGTCATGCGCAACTGGATATCCTTGCCTGGAATGGTCGCCTCGGCGCGGATCGCCGGCTCGGGCGGCAAGTCGCCGCCGGGCGATTCCTGCACTAGCGACCAGACGATGTTGCCGGGCTCGGCCGAGCCTTGAGCGGTGCTGGTGCGCTCCTCGTAGAAGATCGCCTTCTGGCCGACGGCCAACGTGGCTTGCGGCGGAACTGCCGTTGGTGCCGCTGCCGGTGCGGGCGGCGGGGCGGCCGCTGCAGCATCGGCCGGCGCTGCTGCCCCGTTGGCGGGCGGCGTCGCGGGAGTTGGTGCAGCGGACCCATCGACTGCTGGAGCATTGGCCGTGGCTTGCTTGTCGGCGGGTGCGGCCGGTGCCGGCGCGGCGGGTGCCGGGGTGGTCGGCGCCTGTGCGGCCGATGGCGGCGTGGTCAGTGCGGCGACGGATTCGCCTTCGCCGATGCCCGCCTGCCCGGCCGCGGGGCCGGGATCGACTTCGTGGCCCTCGGGCGTCAGGCGCTGCGTGAACTTCGCGCCCTCGCCGGCCTCCGTCGGAGGCGCGGCGGCCGGTACGGCCGCATCGGCCTCCGGCTTGGCCGGGGCTGGTTTTACCAGCGGTTCGGTGGCGACGGCTTTGGTCGAGTCGAGGCCGAGCATGCTGCCGAACGCATCCTTGTTCAGCCAGATGCCATACCCACCACCGGCAATGACAAGCAAGGCAATGGCGGCGGCGATCAGACCGCCATAGCTGCGCCTGCGCTCGGCAGGATGGAGCCGCTGGAACGTGTCCTCCGCGGGGCCGCCGTCGTTGGAAAAGTCGTCGCCCCGAAAAACGCCGTCTTGGCCGTCAGCCGTCGGAAGATCCATATCGGACGGCGGCGGACCAGCGCGCTCCTGAGAAAGAGCGACGGGCTGCGGCTTTTGCCAGTTCGGCGCCGGCTTGGCGGGCGTGGGCTGCCAGGCTGGCCCGGTCTTTGCCGGCTCGGTCTTGGCCGGCTGCCATGCCGGCTCCGTCTTTGCTGGCTGTCGGATATGGCTGGACTGGTTCTTGTTGCGGTCGATGGAGGAGAAGATGTCCTCCAGTTCCGCCAGCGGGTCGGGTGGCGGCGCAGGCTTGGCATAGTCCCGCTCGACTTTGGCGATGGCGTCTTCCAGTGCACGCATCTGCCGGTCGACATCGGAAGGCGTCATCGTGGCCTTCTCTGCCAGTTGTTTCGCGATTGACGAACGGGCCCTGTCATAGACCCTGGCGCGCACTTCCGCCGACGGCTCACCGAGTTTATCGAGCGCCTTTTTCAGAATAGGAACAAAATCTACCATACGTCAGTCGACCTGCATTTGTTTCTGGGCCGGCCCCCGCAAATCAGCCGCAATGCCCGGAAGGCTGAGAAACTAGTCTTGAAACGGATCGGTCACAAGTATCGTGTCGTCCCGTTCAGGGCTGGTGGAAAGGAGTGCGACCGGCGCGCCGATCAGCTCTTCGATGTAGCGGACGTACTTCACCGCCTGGGCCGGCAGGTCGTTCCAGCTGCGCGCGCCGGCAGTGGTGCCTTTCCACCCCTCCAGCGTCTCGTAGACCGGTTCGACGCGGGCCTGCGCACCCTGGCTGGCCGGCAGGTAATCGATCGCCTCGCCGTCGAGTCGGTAGCCGGTACAGACCTTGATCTCGTCCAGCCCATCGAGCACATCGAGCTTGGTCAGCGCAATGCCCTTGATGCCGTTGACGGCGACGGCCTGGCGGACCAGCACGGCATCGAACCAGCCGCAGCGCCGCTTGCGGCCGGTGACGACGCCGAATTCATGGCCGCGCGTGCCCAGGAACTCGCCGATCTCGTTCTTCTGTTCGGTTGGAAACGGGCCTTCGCCGACGCGCGTCGTATAGGCCTTGGTGATGCCGAGCACATAGCCGATGGCGCCCGGCCCGACACCCGACCCGGCGGCGGCCTGACCGGCAACCGTATTGGACGAGGTGACGAACGGATAGGTGCCGTGGTCGATGTCGAGCAACGTGCCTTGCGCGCCCTCGAACAGGATGCGCTCGCCGGCGCGGCGCTTGTCGTCGAGGATTTTCCAGACGCGGTCCATATAGGGCAGGATCTCGTCGGCCACCGAGATCAGCTCGCTCATGATCGCCTCATGCGTGACCTCGGCATGGCCGAGCCCGCGCCGCAGCGCATTGTGGTGCGTCAGCAGCCTGTCGACCTTCAAGGGCAGCGTTTCCAAATCCGCCAAATCCATCACCCTGACCGCGCGCCGGCCCACCTTGTCTTCATAGGCGGGACCGATGCCGCGACGGGTCGTGCCGATCTTCGTTCCGGAATTGGAAGCGGCGTCCTCGCGAAATCCGTCCAGCTCCCGGTGCAAGGACAGGATAAGCGCGGTGTTTTCGGCTATTTTCAGGCGGTCTGGCGTCACCTCGATGCCCTGCGCCTTCAATTTCGCAACCTCCGCGACGAAAGCGTGCGGATCGAAGACGACGCCATTGCCGATGATGGAAAGCTTGCCTTGCCGCACCACGCCGGACGGCAGCAGCGACAGCTTGTAGACCTTGCCGTCGACGACCAGCGTGTGGCCGGCATTGTGGCCGCCCTGGAAGCGCACGACAACATCGGCGCGCTCCGACAGCCAGTCTACGATCTTGCCTTTGCCCTCATCGCCCCATTGCGAGCCGACGACCACCACATTGGCCATATTTCTTTTCCCTTGAGACGCCGCACGAGCAGCTTGAAACAATTCGAAACGATAGGCCTCTATCGCATCGGCCCCCAAAATCGGAATCGATTTTCGGAAAAGCACGACGCGAGCCTTCCGACGCGTACTTTGTAGCGTCCAATTGCACGCACGTCGCTCTATAGCGTCAAGACCCGGCGAGCGCGACCACTCTTTGCCGCCCAAAACGCTCCGAGGCACAACAATTTTCGTCTTTGACATCATTTACTTGGGCTGGCGGTCGCAATAGGCCCACACCGACCGTCAAATTCCCTCTGCCTGGCCGGGAGTTCACGATGCATCGAGCCGCCTATCTGTTCCTGCTGTGCACCACCTTGCTGTGGGGCGGCAACTCCGTGGCGGGAAAGCTGGCGGTCGGTCATATCTCGCCGATGACGCTGGTCTTCCTGCGTTGGCTGCTGGCGGTTCTGATCCTGCTGCCGATCGGCTGGGGAACGCTACGCCAAGACTGGCCGGTGGTGCGCAGGCACTGGTTGCTGCTTGGCGGGCTCGGCGCTTGCGGCTTCGCCTTTTTCAATGCGATCTTCTACACGGCGCTCAACTACACGACGGCGATCAACGTCTCGATCGAGCAGGCGGCGATACCGATCGTGATCATCATCGCCAATTTCGTGCTGTTTCGTCTGCGGGTGAACCGGGTGCAGATGGCTGGCGTCGTGCTGACCATCATTGGCGTCGCGGTGACGGCGAGCCATGGCGACCTGCGCCAGCTTCTCAAGCTGGATCTCAACTTTGGCGACGCGATCATGCTGGTCGCCGTGCTTTGCTACTCCTTCTATTCGGTGGGGTTGCGGCTGAAGCCGGTCATCCGCTGGCAGAGCCTGATGCTGGCGCTGTCGGTTGCCGCACTCGTCACATCGCTGCCTTTCTTCCTGTGGGAGATTGCCGCCGGCAAGGTCATCGTCCCCGATGCCCGCGGCTGGGCGGTCGCGTTCTATACCGCCATCGGTGCTTCGGTCATCTCGCAGATCTTCTATATCAGGGGCAACGAGCTGATCGGCGCCAACCGGGCCGGCCTGTTCATCAATCTGGTGCCGATCTTCGGTACGCTGCTATCGGTGCTGATTGTCGGTGAGACATTCCAGCTCTATCAGGCGCTGGCTCTCGCGCTGGTGCTCGGTGGCATCAGCCTCGCCGAATACAGCGGACGGAAGATGGCGGCATCCGCTGCTGAATGAAGTCGCTTGCCGCGACGTTCCGCCGCCCCGCGTGCTGCTGCACACACGGGGCGGCCGAATTTCAGGCTATCCCCACATCGAAATGCAGCCGCTTGGCGGAGTCGATCGATTTGTGCGAGCGCACCTGCGCCAACACGTTTTCCGGGAACGGCGCATCGAGATAGAGCAATGCGATGGCATCGCCGCCCGGCCGGTTGCGGCCGAGCTGGAAGTTGGCGATGTTGACGCCGTTCTCGCCGCACACCGTGCCGAGCAGGCCGATGATGCCGGGCGCGTCGGCATTGGTCGTGTAGAGCATGTGCTGGCCGACCTCTGCGTCGAGATTGATGCCCTTGATCTGGATGAAGCGCGGCTTGCCGTCCGAAAAACAGGTGCCGGCGATCGAGCGCGTCCTGTGCTCGGTCTTGACCGTCAGCTTGATATAGCCGTCGAACACGCCCGACTTGTCACGCTTGACCTCGGCGACGATAATGCCGCGCTCCTTCACCATGATCGGCGCCGACACCATGTTGACGTCGGAGACCTGCGGCCGGATCAGCCCGGCAAGGGTGGCACTGATCAGCGCGCGCGTGTTCATCGTCGCGGTCGAGCCGTCGAACAGTATCTCGACCTCCTTGATCGGATCCTCGGTGACCTGTCCGACAAAGGCGCCGAGCACTTCGGCAAGCTTGACGAAAGGTTTCAGCCGCGGCGCCTCTTCGGCGGTGATCGACGGCATGTTGATGGCGTTGGAAACGGCGCCCTTGATCAAATAGTCGGACATCTGCTCGGCGACATGCAGGGCGACATTCTCCTGCGCTTCGGTGGTCGACGCGCCGAGATGCGGCGTCGCCACGACATTCTCCATGCCGAACAGTGCGTTGTTGTCCGCCGGTTCGACCTCGAACACGTCGATGCCGGCGCCGGCCACCTTGCCGCTCTTCAGCGCCGCGATCAGGTCGGCCTCGACGATCAGCCCGCCACGGGCGCAGTTGATGATACGCACGCCGGTCTTCATCTTGGCGATCGCCGCGGCGTCGATGATGTTGCGCGTCTTGTCGGTAAGCGGCGTGTGCAGCGTGATGAAGTCGGCGCGGGCGAACAGCTCGTCGAGCTCGACCTTTTCGACGCCGAGCTCCTCGGCGCGGCTGTCCGACAGGAATGGATCGAAGGCGATGACATGCATCTTCAGGCCGACGCCGCGCGTAGCGACGATCGAACCGATATTGCCGCAGCCGATGATGCCCAGCGTCTTGCCGGTGATCTCGACACCCATGAAGCGGTTCTTTTCCCATTTGCCGGCGTGGGTCGAGGCGTTGGCCTCCGGTATCTGGCGGGCCAGCGCGAAGATCATGGCGACGGCATGCTCGGCGGTGGTGATCGAATTGCCGAAGGGCGTGTTCATCACGATGATGCCCTTGCGGCTCGCCGCCGGGATGTCGACATTGTCGACGCCGATGCCGGCGCGGCCCACGACCTTCAGCCTGGTCGCGGCATTGATCAGCTTCTCCGTGACCTTTGTCGCCGAGCGGATGGCCAGCCCATCATACTGGCCGATCACTTCGAGCAGTTTTTCCTTGTCCTTGCCGAGATCCGGCAAATAGTCGACCTCGATGCCGCGATCCCTGAAGATCTGCACGGCGGTGGTGGAAAGTTTGTCTGAGACGAGAACGCGGGGCATTGGCTTGGTCCTTTGCGATTGGCGTCCCTCCCCCTTGAGGGGAGGGTCGGCGCGAAGCGCCGGGGTGGGGTCGTTGCGGCCGGATGCGGCCAAATCTTTTTCTTTCTGGATGGCGGATCGTTGAGCGGGTGGAGGCGACCCCACCTGGCCCTTCGGGCCACCCTCCCCTCGAGGGGGAGGGAGTCAGGCCGCCGCTTTGAGCGACGCCTTTTGCGCCGCAAAGGCCCAGTCGAGCCAGGGCAGCAGCGCTTCGAGATCGGAGGTCTCGACTGTCGCGCCGCACCAGATGCGCAGGCCGGGCGGTGCATCGCGGTAGGCGCCGATGTCGTAGGCGACGCCTTCCTTGTCGAGCACCGAGACAATTGCCTTGGCGAACGCAGCCTGTCCATCGGCGTCGAGTGCAGCGACTTGCCGGTCGGTGAAGGAAAGGCAGACCGATGTGTTCGAACGCGTCGCCGGGTCTACGGCAAGATGGCCGAGCCAGGAAGATTTTCCGACAAAGCGATCGAGAACGGCGGCATTGGCATCCGCTCTGGTGACCAGCGCGTCAAGGCCGCCGATCGACTTCGCCCAACGCAGCGCGTCGAGATAGTCCTCGACGCACAGCATCGACGGCGTGTTGATGGTCTCGCCCTTGAATATGCCTTCGATCAGCTTGCCCCCCGAGGTGAGACGGAAGATCTTCGGCAGCGGCCAGGCCGGTTTGTAGCTTTCCAGGCGTTCCACGGCGCGCGGGCTGAGGATCAGCATTCCGTGCGCGCCCTCACCGCCCAGCACCTTCTGCCAGGAGAAGGTGACAACGTCGAGTTTCTGAAAATCGAGCTGTTGCGCAAAGGCCGCCGAAGTAGCGTCGCAGATGGTCAGGCCCTTGCGTGTGGCCGGGATGAAGTCGCCGTTCGGCACGCGCACGCCCGACGTCGTGCCGTTCCAGGTGAAGACCACGTCGCGGTCGAAGTCGATTTTGGTCAGGTCGGGCAGTGCGCCGTAGTCAGCCTCTAACCTGCGCACATCGGCGAGCCTCAGCTGCTTGACCACATCGGTGACCCAGCCGGAGCCGAAGCTCTCCCAGGCCACCATGTCGACGCCGCGCTCGCCGAGCAGCGACCACAGCGCCATTTCGACCGCGCCGGTATCCGAGGCCGGCACGATGCCGATGCGGTAATCCGCCGGAACCTGGAGGATTTCCCGCGTCAGCTCGATCGCTTGTTCGAGCTTGGTCTTGCCGATCTTGGCACGGTGCGAGCGCCCGAGCGCGGCATTTTTGAGCGCCTCGACCGACCAGCCGGGGCGTTTTGCACAGGGACCTGAGGAAAAATTGGGATTTGCCGGACGGAATCCGGGCTTGGTATGCGTGGACATCGTGGTCTATCCTTCCAGATAGTGGCCCCTCGTTGGGGAGGGGTGGCCCACGGATGGCGATATGCGTTCAGGCTTTCGGCGTCAAGGGGAAAGTTTTTGTCGCTGCCGGGATATTGCCGAGGGCGAAACGCAAACGGCGGGCCTGCGACCCGCCATTGTCAACGCCTCGGCTTCGATCGAGCCTACCAGAGATCGTAGCGTAGTCCGACTTTGACTTGATGATTGTTGATCCCTTTGCGGATCGGAAAAGAAGTCAGACTCTCGGCAGTCACATATTCGGCGTCTGGCGCGGAAAAATACTGATAGCCCAGATCGACTGAGACGTTCTTGGACACTTGGTAGGCAAGGCCGGCATTCAGCGTGTAGGCGAAGGAGTATTGGGTCTTGTTGTCACGCAGGACGAAATCGTCGGTGGGGTCGGCGTTGTCGGTGAAGTAGCTCGCCGAGAGGCGACGCTTGCTCTGCAGGATACCGACACCAGCGCCGAGATAAGGTGTGATTCCGACATAGGTCCCAAGATCGACATAGCCATTGAGTATGCCTGAGAAGGCATAGTTCTTCAGGGTCGCCGATGCCACGGTCGTTCCGTCGTTATAGCCGACGTCGATCTTGTTGCCGGGAAGATAGCCGACATTGAGATCGGCGCGCAAATAGTCGTTGAAATGGTAGCCGAAGCCGATGCTGGCGAAGATGGGATCTTCCTTTTCGTCGAAGCTCGCGGGTGTAAAGGCGAAATGCTCATCCTTGAAGCTCTTCTGCACCAGATAGGAGACATCGCCACGCAGATACCATCCCGAGCCAACCTCGACCGGTACATAGTCGGGCGCCTGGTCGACATAGACCGGCGGTTCGTAATCGGCGCCAAGCGCCGGCGTCAGCGGCACCAGGACGACTGCTGCAAGCGCCAGTGCTACAGGCGATTTGAATGTCATGGTCCTCGGCTCCCGAACTTGGCGCATTCGCGATCGCGCGCCGTTTCAGACAGCATTGTTAACCATAGTGGTTAAGTGCGGGTTAAGGATAACAAGGCGTTAGCAATTGATTTGATCCGCCTTCGCTCCTCGAGCCGGACGGTGTTACAGAGCGCCGCAGCATGTTTAGGCAGCCAAACGAAACCGCCCGGCATCAGCCGGGCGGTCAACGAATTCCTCGATTTCGAAGCGACTACTTGGTGTAGACGGGCTCGGGTTCCGGAACATAAGGTTCCGGTTCAACGCAGTCCGATCTGCCGAACTGGTAGCGCAGGCCGCCGCGCACCTCATGAACATTGATGCCATTGTCATAGCCGGGGCCGACGCCGCTGCCGAAGTCGAACATCTTCCCACCGTTTATATGGCTGTAGCGGTAGCCGACGTCGAGTTTGACGCGATCGGTCAAACAGTAGGATGCGCCAACCATGGCAGCATAGGCAAAACGCCAGCCCTTGCCGCCGTGGTGGAAGAATTCACCGTCTTCATCGCTGTTGTGGAGTGTATCCCACTTAACCCAGGCGCCGCCGATGCCGGCGCCGACATAGGGCGTGATACCGTGCCATGTGCCGATATCGACATAGGCGTTGGCGAGCAGCAGCAGCGCGGTATAGGACGAGGTGTCGACCGAAGTACACGGATCTCCATCAAGGCAGATGCCGCTGGTCGAGCCGCGGAAGGTGGATTTGCTCATCCAGTCCGCGGTCAAGTCGGTGCGGAAGTGCCGGTCGATTTGATAGCCAACGCCGGCACCGGCCGAGAAAGCACTCTTCAGCTTGCCGCTGTCAAAAGTGCCGGTTCCGGGAGGCGGTCCGTAGGTGATATAGTCGGCGCCGCGAAACTTCGACCAGTGATAGTCGATGTCGCCACGGATATACCAGCCGCCAAAGTCGGCCGGCTGCTCGTAGGCGATCGGTGGCGGCGCCTCCTCGACGACGGGCGGCTCGACGAAATCGGCGGCGAATGCCGGCCCGGCGCCGGCAAACAGCGCGGCCAGGAGAGCCATTCTTGCTGTGTTGAACATGCTTTATCACCCCTGAGAACCCTCGAACGGCGAACGCGCCCGAAATGTGATTGATCTCAGTTGTGGATAATGAATCGGAAAGGTTAAAAGGCGTTTAACCGTATTGATTAACCACGAATCACTAAAAGTGGAGCAATCTGGCGGCCGTTGCTGCAGGCGGAGCTGGCCGCGACTCAATAAAATGCCCGCCGGCAAGGCGGGCTTTTGAACCGATGTTGGAGGGAGATCAGGCGGCGCTGCGCGTTTCCGAAATGACCTCGACGATGTCGTTGACCACGGACTCGACAAGCTGCGGGTCGTCGCCCTCCGCCATGACGCGGATGAGCGGCTCCGTGCCGGATGGCCGGATGACCAGGCGCCCGGCCTTGCCGAGGCGATTGCGCGCATCTTCGATCGCCGCCTTGACCGGCGCCTCCTCCAGCGGCTTGCCGCCGGAAATATGCACATTCTTCAAAAGCTGCGGCACCGGCTCGAATTTCTTCGACAGTTCGCTGACCGGCCGGTTATGGCGCTTGATGCAGGCGAGCACCTGGAGCGCCGAGACGAGCCCGTCGCCGGTAGTCGAGAAATCGGACAGCACGATGTGGCCCGACTGTTCGCCGCCGACATTGAGCCCATGGGCACGCATGTGCTCGACGACATAGCGGTCACCGACCTTGGTGCGATGCAACTGCAGGTTCATGTCGCCGAGGAAGCGTTCGAGGCCGAGATTGGACATCACCGTCGAGACGACGCCGCCGCCGGCCAGCCGTCCGCTCTGGTGCCAGGATTCGGCGATCAGTGCCATGATCTGGTCGCCATCGACGATCGCGCCGTTTTCATCGACGATAACGACGCGGTCGGCATCGCCGTCGAGCGCAATGCCGATATCGGCGCGCACCTCGTGCACCTTCTTTTGCAGGCCGGCCGGATGAGTCGAGCCGCATTCCTTGTTGATGTTGAAGCCGTTGGGCTCGACATTGATGGCAACGACCTCGGCGCCGAGTTCCCACAGCGCGTCGGGCGCCACCTTGTAGGCGGCGCCATTGGCGCAATCGACGACGATGCGCAGGCCCGACAGCGACATCGAGCGCGGCAGCGTGCGCTTGGCGAATTCGATATAGCGGTCATGCACGCCGTCGACGCGTTTGGCGCGGCCGAGCCCATCGGAATCGGCGAGCGCCAGTTCGATATCCTTGTCGAGCATCCCCTCGATACGCTCCTCGATCTCATCGGACAGCTTGTAGCCGTCGGGACCGAACAGCTTGATGCCGTTGTCGTAATAGGGGTTGTGCGAGGCAGAGATCATCACGCCGATATCGGCGCGCAGCGAGCGCACCAGCATGGCAACAGCCGGCGTCGGAATCGGGCCGAGCAGGAAGACATCCATGCCGGCGGCGCACAGGCCGGATACCATCGCGTTCTCGATCATGTAGCCGGAAAGCCTGGTATCCTTGCCGAGCACGACGCGGTGGCGGTGGCTGCCGCGCTGGAACGAGAGGCCGGCGGCCATGCCGACCCGCATGGCGACCTCCGCCGTCATTGGAAACTTGTTGGCTCGCCCACGAATGCCGTCCGTACCGAAATAATGTCCTGCCATGTTCGCCAGCTTCCCGATGGTTCTTTCCGAGCATCTCATGCCATAAAATGGCCCAAGCCCCGTCATCACATTGTATGATTATGGACGACCAATCCTTAGAAAATTATTGTTTTGTGTGTTTTGCGTCACGCTAGTGTGTTGATTTTCAAGTTCCGAGCCCTTGTTGCGGCAGCAACATCAGAAACGTCAACTCAAACCTCATCTGGATCCTTTGGTCTGTGGCAGTGTGGCCTTGAACCCGAATCCGCATCGTGCTGCTCCAGACAGTGGTAGGCTCAGGTCCGCCGCACCCGCCTATTTGACTGGCTGTCATGCGACGCATTGTCCTCGCTGGGAACCAGCCATATGCGCGCTCTCCGTGCAATAAACCCGGACGAACTTGGCCGGGAGACAGTCCCGGCAACGAATTCATCACCTTAAAGAAAAGAATGCACTTCTAAATTTGTCTCTACGCTACTTAGCATCTGGCGCAACCAGCCGTTGAGCGCTATTGCTGCACTGGGACATATCATGAACCGCCGTAGGGAGAAAACGCATGCTCATCCACCGACTTGCCACTTTGACGGGTCTTGCCGTCGCGACCTTATTCCTGGCGGCGCCTGCCAACGCGCTGACCATGGCCGAGTGCAGCACCAAGTATAACGCGGCTAAGGATGCGGGAACGCTTGGCGGGCAGAACTGGAACCAGTTCCGCAAGGCCCAATGCGGCACCGATGCCACCGCCGCTACAACCGAACCCGCGCCAGCCAAAGCCACGGCCAAGGCCGCCGACACGACCAAGGCAGCCGCCGCCGACGATGCGGCGCCGGGCCTGACGGCGAAGGAGTGCAGCACCAAATACCAGGCCGCCAAGGCTGCCGGCACGCTCAACGGCATGAAGTGGAACGACTTCCGCAAGACCCAGTGCGCCGCCGGCGCGACGGCAGCCGCACAACCCGCCGCCACGACCAAAGCAGCGGCGGCCAGCAGCGATGACGCGGCGCCTGGGCTGACGGCCAAGGAGTGCAGCACCAAATACCAGGCCGCCAAGGCTGCCGGCACGCTCAACGGCATGAAATGGAACGACTTCCGCAAGAGTGAATGCGCCGCCGGCGGAACTGCAGCCGCACAGCCTGCCGCGGCACCTGCCAAGGCGACGACAGCCGCCGCGACCGATACCGGCAAAGGCCTCAGCATGGCGGATTGCAGCGCCAAATATCAGGCTGCCAAGGCCGGCAACACGCTGAATGGCATGAAGTGGAACGACTTCCGCAAGAGCCAATGCGGCGCCGGCGCAGCCGACGACGACACCCTGCCGGCTCCCGACGCCAAGTACACCGGCGATCCGCAACCGCCGACCATCACCGCCCCCCAGGGCGTGAAATTCCCGACGACGATCTCCAAGAAGTATGCAACCGAGACCCCGGCCAAGGGCCGCATGCACACCTGCCTCGACCTCTACTACGCCAACAAGGACGCCAACACGCTGGGCGGCCTCAGGTGGATCCAGAAGGGCGGCGGCTTCTACAGCCTCTGCAACGCCAAGCTGAAGAGCTGACCGGCGCCACCATCCGACGACATGAGCCCGCGAGCCCCAAGGTTCGCGGGCTTTTTTGTTGCTGCCGAACAAGTGAGAGGGCCTTCCGAGGTCGAACCAACAGTCAGATCGCGTTTCTTCGCTCTGTCCGGCCGACATCGATCTCGGCACCACCGGAACTTTCACAGCCAGAAGCAGAAAACCCGCCTCAGCGGGCGGGTCGTCAGCGCCAATTGGCACTATACCCAAATTAATAGCATAGCTGCCGGCACAAAGCAAGAACAAAATGTGGCGCCGCCGGCAAAAAAATGCGAGCTTCATTCTCCGGCGCGCTTTGTCGATCTTCCCGAAATCGTCAACGAGGACGATAGAAGGCCCCATTCCTTCGCGCCCCTCTCTGTCCTGCCGGACATCTCCCCCACGAGGGGGAGATTGGCCGTCATCGTCACTTTCGCCAATTTCCAGCGATGCAGGAAGGGTCGCATTCCCCAAGAGAAAACGCCGCGGTTAGAGCCGCGGCGTTTCGAAGTCGATCTGTCCTGGGCCGGAGCCTAGCTTGATGGCTGGGGTTCCATGCCGCCTTCGGGCTCGGGGCCTTTCTTGCGGCGGCCGGACTTCGGCACGGCCGAGCCGCGGCTCGGCGGCGTATCGTCGCCAAGGTCGCGCGCGGGCTTATTGCCGGCGATCAGCTGCTTGATCTCCTCGCCGGACAGCGTCTCGTATTCGAGAAGGCCCTGCGCCAGCGCGATCCATTCCTTCTTTTTCTTGGTCAGGATGGACCTTGCCGTCGAATAGGCCTCGTCGATCAGCCGGCGCACTTCGGCGTCGATGATCTGCGCCGTCTCTTCCGAGATGTTCTGCGTGCGCGCCACCGAATGGCCGAGGAACACCTCCTCCTGGTTGTCGCCATAGGCGACATGGCCGAGCTTGTCCGAGAAGCCCCAGCGCGTCACCATGGCACGCGCCAGCTTGGTCGCCTGCTCGATATCGGAGGAGGCGCCCGAGGTGATGTTCTCCTTGCCGAACTTGAACTCCTCGGCGACACGGCCGCCCATCATGATCGCGAGGCGCGAGATCATGTATTTGTAGCTCATCGAATAGCGGTCGCCTTCCGGCAGCTGCATGACCATGCCGAGTGCCCTGCCGCGCGGAATGATGGTCGCCTTGTGCAGCGGATCGGCCGACGGCACGTTGAGCGCCAGGATGGCATGACCGGCCTCGTGATAGGCGGTCAGCTCCTTCTCGGCCTGTGTCATCGCCGACGAGCGGCGCTCGGCGCCCATCATGATCTTGTCCTTGGCGTCCTCGAATTCGGCCATGGTGACGAGGCGCTTGTTGCGCCGCGCCGCCATCAGGGCGGACTCGTTGACCAGGTTCATCAGGTCGGCGCCGGAAAAGCCCGGCGTGCCGCGCGCGATCACCTTGAGGTCGACATTGGGCGCCAGCGGCACGTTGCGCACATGCACTTTCAGGATCTTCTCGCGGCCGACGATGTCGGGGTTCGGCACCACCACCTGGCGGTCGAAGCGGCCCGGCCTCAGCAGCGCCGGATCGAGCACGTCTGGCCGGTTGGTGGCGGCGATCAGGATGATGCTTTCGTTGGATTCGAAGCCATCCATCTCGACCAGCAACTGGTTCAGCGTCTGCTCGCGTTCATCATTGCCGCCGCCGAGGCCGGCGCCGCGATGGCGGCCGACCGCGTCGATTTCGTCGATGAAGATGATGCAAGGCGCGTTCTTCTTGGCCTGGTCGAACATGTCGCGGACGCGGCTTGCGCCGACGCCGACGAACATCTCGACGAAGTCCGAGCCCGAAATGGTGAAGAACGGCACGTTGGCTTCACCCGCGACCGAGCGGGCGAGCAGCGTCTTGCCGGTTCCGGGAGGACCGACGAGCAGCACGCCGCGCGGGATCTTGCCGCCGAGCCGCTGGAATTTCTGCGGGTCGCGCAGGAATTCGACGATCTCTTCCAGATCTTCCTTGGCTTCGTCGACGCCGGCGACGTCCTGGAAGGTGACGCGGCCATGTGCTTCGGTCAAAAGCTTGGCCTTCGACTTGCCGAAGCCCATGGCGCGGCCGGAACCGGACTGCATCTGGCGCATGAAGAATATCCAGACGCCGAGGATGAGGATCATCGGCAGCCAGGAGATCAGGGTGCCGAACAGCGAATTGGAGCCGTCGGATTCAGGACGCGCATTGATGGTGACGTTCTTGTCCTGCAGCCGCGAAACCAGCGACGGATCCCCAGGCGAATAGGTCTGGAAGCCGTTGGAACTGTCAGTGTAGTTGCCGGAGATACGGGCGCCGGCGATGGTCACCGACTTGATCCGTCCCGCCGCGACTTCCTGCAGGAACTGCGAATAGGGAACATCGCTCGAGGCTCCACGCGTCTGCGGCGTCTGGAAAAGATTGAAGAGAGCGATGAGCAGGACCGCTATGATCGCCCAGAGCGCGAGGTTGCGATAATTCGGATTCATCAATTGTCCCGTTGGCGCCGCTGGGCGGACACGCGTCGTGAGAGGAAACTTGGCCATAACATAGGGAGAGCGTTCCCCCTTGCCAAGCATAACAGCAGGTCTCGGTTAAGCATTCGGCCGTGGTAGGCCGGCACTGTGGCCACCGAATGGCGAGGCTGGAACCGGCGCCGCGCCAAGCAAGGCGGCGACGGCATCGGCCGGCGCCAGATCGAAGGACGGCAGGAAACGGGCGAAGGGCGCGACTGCCGGATATGCGGCGACAGCCGCCGGCATCGGGCCTTCCCCGGGCAAACCCGGGCCTTCCCCGAGCAAACCAAGGCATTCGCCGTCCCGCCAGAGCGCCGGCTCGGCGGCCAGGGCTGCGCGTACAAGACTTGCCGGCGTGCCATGCCCTTCAATTGCCCGCTTTGCGGCAAGAGCCGCCCCGAGCGGTGCTACCAACAGCGGCGCGATCAACAATGCACCTGGACTGTCGCCCAATGTGATCCGTCTGCGGCCGTCCCACAGGGCATTGTCGGAAACCGCAACAGCGGGCGGCAGATCGCGCAATTCGCGGTGCAGAAAGATGCCGGTACGCCGGGCATCGATCACGGTCCGCGACAATGTGGCACAAAGCGGCCCGGTGCGGAACCGGCCGAAAAGGGCTTCGCTGCGGGCCTGGTCGGGAAGGAAGGCGGTGCCGCCGGTCGCCGCCAGCAGGATGCGCAGCGCATAAATGGCCGCCCGGCTGTCGGCGGCCGTCGCAAAATCACGATCGAGGCGGACGAGGCCGGCGGCCGGCCTGGAGGCCAAGCTGCGGATCAGCATGGCCGCGCGATGTCCCAGCTGCTCACGCTCGACCGCCGCCTTTCTGGCCAGCGCTATCGCTTCAGCCACGCGAGGCGTACCATCGCCTTCGGCAAGTGCTGCGCGGACGCGCGGCCGCTCGAAAGCGGTGTCGGCATTGGTCGGATCTTCGATCCAGGCAACCTGTTCACGCCGCAGGAATTCGCGCAGGTCAGCACGCCTTATGCCGAGCAGCGGCCGCACGATCCAGTGCCGCCACTCGTAGAGGGTTGCCGGCGCCATGCCGGCAAGGCCCCGCCCTTCGTCGCGCGGCCTCTCCTCACCTGGCCCGTCGTCACGTGCTTGCCGCATCAGCACGGTCTCGGCCTGGTCGTCGGCGGTGTGGCCGGTCAGGATCAGGCCGATGCCTGTCGCGTCGGCGGCCTCGGCGAGCAGCCGGTATCGGGCTTCGCGCGCGGCGGCAGGCAGGCCGGTCGAGGGTTTGTGCCCCGACCAGGCGAGGACGCGATGGGCAATGCCGCGCGCCGCGCACAGCCTGGCCACGGCTTGCGCTTCCGCTGCCGCTTGCGGCCGCAATTGATGATCGATCGTTACCGCCAGCAATTTCGTTGCCGGGGCGTTACGGTCGAGATGGGCTTTGAGGAGGAGGAGAAGGGCGGTCGAGTCGCTGCCGCCGGACACGGCCGCAACAGCGCCGTTGGAAAAGTCGATCCGCGAAAAATCCGAAAGGTCAGGCTCGGTGTCGAGCATCATGCATGTCGCCCAAAAGTGGACCCGGTTTTGGGGCTACGACATGCAACAGAAAAACTAGCACGCCGCGAGCGCCCTTTCCTGCTTGACCCGCTCCTTGAGCGCGCCGGAAATATCGGGATAGCGCTTGCCGATCTCGCTGAAGGTGGCACAGGCCACGTCGCGCTGCTTCAGCCCGACAAGTGAAACGCCGAGCTTCAGCAGCATGTCTGGCGCTTTCTTGGCCTTGGGATAGTCCTTGCTGGCAGCGAGGAAAGTCTCGGCCGCATCGCGGTATTTCTGCTGGCCGAGCAGCGATTCACCAAGCCAGTAATGCGCGTCCGCCGCTTTGGCGTCCTTGGGAAAACGGGCGATATGGTCGCGGAAGCCCTGTTCGGCGGTGCTGTAGTCGCCCGACAGGATGAACTGGTAAGAATTGCGGTAAAGCTCTTCCGGATCGTTGGTCGACGGGAGTGCCGCGACCACCGTATCATCGGATTTACCGGCCTTGTTGCCGGCTGCGCTGGCGCCGTTGGCTGGGGCCGTATTCTGCTGCGGCGCATTCGCTTGCGCATTGCCGTCGGCTTCGACGACATTGCCGTTTTTGTCGACGGTGATGGTGCCGAACGTCTTGGGCGGCGCGCCGGGGATCAGCTTGCCGGGATCGCCGTTGGGCGATTCGACGATGACGTCCTCGACGCTCTTGTCGCCGTCTGCCGCCTTGCCCGCATCGGCCGCAGCCGGCGTCCCCGGCGCCTCCGCCACGTTACTGTCGCCGTTGGGGCTGTCGCTGCTAGGCGCCGCCTCGGACTTCTTCTGCTCGGCCGGCTGCTGCGCGCCTTGCGGACCGCCTTCCAACTGCTGGAAGCGGAATTCGTTGTCTTCCTGCTGCTTGCGGATCTGCTCCTGCATCTGCAGGACCTGGAAATTGAGTTCCTCGATCTTGCCATTCATCTGCCGGAGCTGTTCCTCCAGCGCCGGAGTGCCGGTGCCATCCTGTTGCGCGAATTGAACCTGATCCGGCTTTTTCTTTTCGCCGAAAATGCCGGGCAGTTTGATCGTCGGCAGGTGGAAGGAAAAACCGCTTTCCGATGACGGCCCGGTGCCGTTTGCCCCGTCAGCAAGTGCCGCGATACTTGATACGAGCAGCAGCGCAAGCGTGCCGCTCAAGACCGATCTGAAATGCATGTGCCTCTCGCCGTGAAACCATTGTTGCGCGCCTCTCATTCGAAGTAGACCAGTCAACTGGGGACTAGCCAGACGCTCTCGGCTCTTAACAGGACGTGAGACTTCGGCCAAATTTTGTTTGGAGCGAGCAGATATGAAAAAGGCGGCCTTTTGGCCGCCTTTCACACCAAGTGTTGCATTTATGCCGATCAAGAACCGGCGCCGCCCAGCGTGGTTACGGCGCGGCGGTTCTGCGACCAGCAGGAGATGTCGTCGCAAACCGCGACCGGACGCTCCTTGCCGTAGGAAATGGTCTTCAGGCGCTGCGCCGAAACACCCTTGGCGACCAGGAAGTCGCGTGTGGCGGCAGCACGGCGGGCGCCGAGCGCCAGATTGTATTCGCGCGTCCCGCGCTCGTCGGCATGGCCTTCGATGACGATGGCATACTGCTTGTACTGGTTCAGCCACTGCGCCTGGCGCGACAGCGTCGTCTGCGCATCGGCGCGGATCGAGGACGAATCGGTATCGAAGAAGATGCGGTCGCCGATATTGACGGTAAAGTCCTGGGCCGACCCTGGCGTTGCCGCGCCGGCGCCGTTGAGGCCAAGATCGGCGGCGCTGTTCGGCGTCTTCTTCGAGGCGCAACCGGTGATCGCGAGCATAGCGACCAGCGCGATCATGACCGGGTTTGTGGTAAGTGCTGCGATACGGCCCATGCCGCCTCTCCTTCGCAATTCGAGTGATTTCATTGATCGTCCAGTAACCACGTTTGGGTTAACCGACGCTCAAGAAACACGGTTAAAATTTGGTTTTCGGCTGCCGTCCGCAACCGTTCTGCCGAGGGGCGACAATGAGCGCGGACCGTAGGCGGAAATGCGGCCAAAACATGAAAAAGAGGGAATTGAGGAACTGAAGAACTGAGGAATTGAAGAAAAGGAATTACGTCAGCTTCTCTCTGAGGCTCACGAGCATCCCATGGATTTGGGCATAAGATTGCCGCCAGGCGTCGAGTTGGGACTGCGTGATGTATTCAAGATCGAACGCGTAACATATCCACGTCTCCACTTCGCTGCATGACCCCACCGCCATCGAAACGAAGCGAGCGAATTCGGCTTTGGAATGGCTCTGCTTGGCAAATCCCTCAGCTAAATTGGCGCAGATTGCCTTACTCGAGCGACGCAATTGATCGGCTAGCGCGTATTGCTCAATTTTCGGAAAAGCAAGCGTGGCTCTATGCACCTCAAGAGAAACCGCGTAGGCGCGTTTGTAGACCTCCAGGTCCCTCGCGCGCTCAACGTAGCGCCCCGGCTTCTCCATCTCCTCAGTTCTTCAGTTCTTCAATTCCTCAGTTCTTCTTCCATCACTCCAGCAGCGGCGACCAGGCCGGATCCGAGGCGAAGTTCGCCGTCGGGATCGACTGTTCGTTGCGGCCGGTGAGATCGACCGAAACAAGTTTTGGTCCGCCATTGGAATCGCGGAAGAACATCAGCACCCGGCCGTTGGGCGCCCAGGTCGGCCCTTCCTGCTGAAAGCCGGTGGACAGGATGCGCTCACCCGAACCGTCGGTGCGCATGACGCCGATCTGGAATTCGCCGCCGGTCTGCTTGGTGAAGGCGATGAGATCGCCGCGCGGCGACCACACCGGCGTCGAATAGACGCCGTCGCCAAACGAGATGCGGGTCTGGCCCGAGCCGTCGGCGCCCATCACATAGATCTGCGCGCGGCCGCCGCGATCCGAGGTGAACACCACCTTGCTGCCGTCAGGCGAATAGGAGGGTGAGGTATCGATGGCGGTCGAGTTGGTGAGCCTGGTCGTCGAGCGGCTTCTCAGATCCATGGCGAAGATGTTGGAATTGCCGTCATCGCGCAGCAGGCTCATGATTACCTTCTGGCCGTCCGGCGAAAAGCGCGGCGCAAACGTCATGCCGGGGAAATTGCCGACCAGCTCGCGCTGCCCCGTCTCGATCTGCAGCAGGTACACCCGCGGCTGGCCGCTTTCATAGGACATGTAGGTGATTTCCTGCCGGTTCGGCGAAAAGCGCGGCGTCAGCACGATCGATTTACCGTTCGAGAGATAGCGGACGTTGGCGCCGTCCTGGTCCATGATGGCAAGCCGCTTCTTGCGCGCATTCTTGGCACCGGATTCGTCGATGAAGACGACGCGCGTGTCGAAATAGCCCTTCTCGCCGGTCAGCCGCTCGTAGATCGCGTCGGCGATGATATGGGCGACGCGCCTGGTATTGGCGTCGTTGGCGAAGAACTGCTCGCCCGACATCTGCTGGCCGGCAAACGTGTCCCACAACCGGTACTGGGCGCGAATGCGGCCGTCAGCCTCCTTGCCGACACTGCCGGTGACCAGCGCCTGCGCATTG
Source organism: Mesorhizobium sp. M0106 (assembly GCF_040322715.1). Classification (NCBI taxonomy): domain Bacteria; kingdom Pseudomonadati; phylum Pseudomonadota; class Alphaproteobacteria; order Hyphomicrobiales; family Phyllobacteriaceae; genus Mesorhizobium; species Mesorhizobium sp. M0106. Next base: position 24,600 of record NZ_JAMYUA010000015.1, read on the forward strand.
ATCACCTTCCAGTCTTCGAAGCGCGGCGTGGCATCCGGGTTCGAGATCTTTTCAATGAAAGCGCTTTTGTCGATCGGCGCGAACAGGCCGGAGCGTTTCAGGTCGGCACTGACGATGCCGGAAATCTCGGCGCCGAGCGCATCGCCGCCCTGGAAGTCCGTGATGGCGATCGGCAACGGCTCGACATTGCCCTTATTGACGTTGAGCTCAACGAGCGCCCGCGCCGGCAGGGTGACAGCAACAGTCATACCCAGCGCCATCGCTGCGATCGTCAGGAGCGGCTTGAGGATGGATTTCATGTCTTCTCGCTTCTCTTCGCTGATTCTGTGGGAGCCGGGCCTAAAGACCGAGCATCTCCCTGGGGTCAAAAGTGACCCGAACGTCGGACCAGATGTCTTGCTTGCCCGCCGGAACCTGCAAGCCGGCCACATCGCATTTCTGAACCGCGCGCACTGCACTTTCGTCAAACGGGCGGTTTCCGCTCGACTTTTCAACGCTCGGCCGGCCATCCAGCTTGCCGGAGGCGTCCAGATTAAACCGGACCACGACGACGAAATTCTCCGAACCCTCGAGCCCTGCCGGAAGCGTCCAGCAACCACCAAGCTGGGCCTCCAATGCCCCCTGCTCCGATTTCGAAAGCCTCTGGCCCTGGTCCTTCTCGCCGCCGAGCGATGCCTGCTGGGTCGAGCGCTTGGCGCCGCCGCCGGACGGCTTCCGCTTGTCGAGCAGCGCCGAAATCTCGTCGGCATTGAATTGCTTGTCGTCCGATTTCGGCCTGGACGAGGCTTCCTTGACCGGCTTGTCGGTGTCCTTGCGCTCCGGCGCCTTCGCGCTTTCAGCCTGGGCCGGCTGCGGCTTTGGCCGAGCCTCGGGCGCCGGCGCCGAGTCCGGAAGCTGCGCCTCCTCGGTCGGCGGTTGCTTGGCAATCGCCTCGGCGACGGCATCCGGCTTGACCTCGGGCTGCGGATCGATCGCGGCAGTCTTGTCCTGCGGCGGCGTGGGCGTCGGCTCCTTGGCCGGCGTCGGCTTGGGCTCGGTCTGCTTGACAGGTTCGGGCTTGACCTCTTCCTTCGGCTGCGGCACCGGCGCCACCTCCGTAGCGGGAATAGGCTTCGGCTTTTCCTTCGGCTTCGGCACGTCCTCAGGCTTGGGCTTTTCGACCGGCGTCGGCGCGGGTGGCGGAGCCGCCGTCATGTCGACCGGCTGGGGCTTGGGCTCAGGTGTCGGCGGCTTGTCGGTATCGACGCTGTTATCGCCGACTTTCTGGGCATCGGGAACGAAGTCGGGACGCTGTGTCGGCAGCGGCGCCGGCTTGTCATGCATCACAGACTTCTTGTCGCCTTGCAGGACCTGTGCCGTCGCTTCCATCGGCACGATCTCGACCGACACCGATTCCGCATCGGACGCAGGCATCGCGGGCGGCGCCGACAGCGTGAACAGCCCGAAGGCAATCGCCACCGTATGCAAGATCACCGATGTGGTGAGGCCGGTCCTCATCTTGCGTCTACTGATCCTGTTCCTGCAGTGAAACCAGGCCGATATTCTTGTAGCCAGCAGCCGAGACGCGGGCCATCACCTTCATGGCAGTGCCATAGTCGGTGGACTTGTCACCCCTGATGAAAATGCGCTCGTCATAGCCGGTCTTCGAGATCGACTGCAGCTTTGCCACCAGCTCCTCGATCGGGATCTCGGTTTCCTGGAGGTAGATCTGACCGGCCGAGTTGATGGACACGGTTATAGGCTGCGTATCGGCGTTCATCGCTTTGGCCTGCGTGTCCGGCAGGTCGACCGGCACGCCGACCGTCAGCAACGGTGCCGCGACCATGAAGATGATCAGCAGCACCAGCATCACGTCGACCATCGGCGTGACGTTGATCTCCGAGATCAACGCGTGGTGGCGGCCGCGCCGCCTGTGGCCGCGCCCGCCGCGTCCTCCGCCACCTGCGCTTACGGACATTCCCATGATCGTTCCTCAGGCCTTCTGCGCCACTTTTTCATCGATTTGGCGCGAGAGTATGGCGGAGAACTCATCCGCGAACCCTTCCATGCGCACCGCGATCTTGCTCGCGTCGGACGACAGCTTGTTATAGGCGATGACGGCCGGGATGGCGGCTAGCAGGCCGATCGCGGTCGCCAGCAGCGCTTCGGCGATGCCTGGCGCGACCACCGACAGGCTGGTGTTCTTCGAGGCGGCGATCGCCTGGAACGAGGTCATGATGCCGATCACCGTGCCGAACAGGCCGATGAAGGGCGCCGCCGAGCCGGTGGTGGCGAGGAAGCCGAGCCGCCCTTCCAGCTTTTCCATCTCGCGGGTCAGCGCCAGATCCATCGCTTTGTCGATGCGGGTCTGCAGGCCGAGTGGCGATTTCGCGCCTTTCTCGAAGCTCTTCTTCCATTCGCGCATGGCGGCGACGAAGATCGCGCTCATGCCGGTCGTCTTGCGGTCGGCGAGCGTGCGGTAAAGCTCTTCCAGCGACTGCCCCGACCAGAACACCTGTTCGAAGCGGTTGAGCGCCAGCCGCATGCGGGCATAGGCGACGAGCTTGTCGACGATGATCGCCCAGGTCCAGATCGAGGCACCAAGCAGCCCGATCATGACCAGCTTGACCACCCAACCGGCCTGCATGAACAAGGCCCAAATCGATAAATGCGCGCCCGGTTCGGCGAGAGCGATGTTTTCCATGTTACGTCCTTAAAGATTTTCCGGGCGTGGCTGGCGGCTGGCCCATGGGCATCCCTTGTGGTCCGTTCGCGTTAGGCTTGCGGAATAACCCCAAATGCACCGTTGGCGGCCTTTTCGGGGCAAATATTGGTGAAAGGAAGGCGCTTGGATTCTCCCAATCTTAACCAATCCCTTCATGGACCGTTATGGTTAAGGATGGGTTAGGACGTACAGCGCGGCGCATTGCCGCGCCCTGATAGACCGCCTCGCGATTCTGGCCTGGACCGGGAGCTCTGGGATCGTCCGCCTCTGAACCTTTATTTGCGCGTTCTGGGCATGAAGGCTGCGATCCAGTCCTTGGGAAAGCGCCGCGGCCGCCCGTTCTCGCCGACGATCGCCGCTTCGACACGCGCCTCGACCAGCACTTCGCTGCCGCGCTTCAATTGCTGCGCCATGACGATGCGGGCGCCGGAAATCTCGTCGGTGCGCGTATCGATGGTCAGGATGTCATCCATGCGGGCCGAACCGCGGAAATCGATCTCCATGCGCCGCACCACCCAGACTATTTTCTCGCCATGCTTGCCGTCGGCAAGCTCGGTGTGGTGGACGCCGGCCAGCCGCAGATAGTCGGACCGGCCGCGCTCGAAGAATTCGAGATAGCGCGCGTGGTAGACGACGCCGGAAAAATCGGTGTCTGCATAATAGACCCGCGCCATCAGTCGATGGCCGAATTCCGTCAGCGCGCCGGAAAGTCCGGCGGACAATGCCGATTCACCGTGATCGTCCATTGCGCTGTCCTTTTGGCCCGACAGGCCCTGTTTCAAGCAACACCTGTTTTGCGCATAGACCGGCGATGATCAAGACCTGGAGGTCTGGGCCGGGGACTGCCAGCACCGAAGCCATAAGCAGCGGAACTTAGGGTTCTTCCTGGAACAGGCTGATCTGCTGCTGCGCCAGGTCCTTTGGCGCGTCGAGGCCGAGATGCCGCCAGGCATTGGCCGCCAGCACGCGGCCGCGCGGCGTACGCATGATGAAGCCTTGCTGGATCAGAAAGGGTTCGATGATGTCCTCGATGGCATCGCGTGGCTCGGAAAGCCCGGCCGCGATGGTCTCGATGCCGACCGGCCCGCCGCCGAAATTCCGGGCGATCATCGACAGATAACGGCGGTCGAGCGCGTCGAGGCCGAGCCCGTCGACCTCCAGCCGCGTCAGCGCCTCGTCGGCGATCTTGCGGTCGACATGGCCGTCGCCGGCAACGCTGGCGAAGTCGCGCACCCGGCGCAACAGCCGGCCGGCGATGCGCGGCGTGCCGCGCGCCCTCCGGGCGATCTCCAAAGCACCGTCGTCGCCGAGCGGCATGGCAAGGATGCGGGCGCCGCGCCGCACGATCTGCTCGAGTTCCTCGACCGAGTAGAAATTGAGCCGCACCGGAATGCCGAACCGGTCGCGCAGCGGGTTGGTCAACAGGCCGAGCCGGGTGGTGGCGGCGACAAGCGTGAAGCGGGCAAGGTCGATCTTGACCGAGCGCGCCGCCGGCCCCTCGCCGATGATCAGGTCGAGCTGGAAATCCTCCATCGCCGGATAGAGGATTTCCTCGACCGCCGGGTTGAGCCGGTGGATCTCGTCGATGAACAGCACGTCGCGGTCTTCGAGGTTGGTGAGCAGCGCCGCGAGATCACCGGCCTTGGCGATGACCGGACCCGAGGTCGAGCGGAAATTGACGCCGAGCTCGCGCGCCATGATCTGCGCCAGCGTCGTTTTGCCGAGGCCGGGCGGGCCGACGAACAGCACATGGTCGAGCGCTTCGCTGCGGCCCTTGGCGGCTTCGATGAACACTTTGAGATTGGCCCGCACCGCCGCCTGGCCGACGAAGTCGCCGAGCGTCTGCGGCCGCAAGGTCTGCTCGGCGTCCTCGCCGCGTTTGTCGGGGCCAATGAGGCGTGGCGAAAGGCTCATGCGCATACCGCCCGAAAGAAAAAGTTTGTATCGATACCGATCAACGTCACCCGGCATCCTCTCGTTCGTCGCCGTGCTCCTCGCCAACAACATGGCGGCCCACTGCATCTCTTACCACCGCGTCGATCTGTTCCAGCGCAGCAGGCCCGTCAGGTGGATCGCCTAGAAATCCAGCGAGGTCGGCAAATTCGAGATTGCGCGGCCTTCCTATCAGGAGACCATCCACGACCGTCCACGCAACAGTATCGCCTGACTTGAGCGACAACTCGTTCCGGACTTTCTTTGGAATCGTAAGCTGCCCCCTGGAGGTCAAGCTTGCATATCCGACCATGCTCTTGTTCCTAGTCGGAATTTATTTGTCGGGCAACGTCTCACCGTGCCAGCTCCTTCAGCCCGAAGCGGATCAGCTTCGATGCGTCCGCCTCCTCGCCTGCCGTCTTCAGCGCTGCCGCCACCGCATTGGCGGCGGTGTCGCGCGAATAGCCGAGATTGACCAGCGCCGAGACGGCATCGGTGATCGGCGCCGAGGCAACGCCCTCGCCGAGCTCCTGCTTCAGGCCGATGGTGCCGGAGGCAGTGCCCGCATAGGCCGGCGCCTTGTTCTTCAATTCGGCGACGATGCGCTCCGCCACCTTCTTGCCGACGCCCGGCGCACGGCTGACCATGGCGATATCGCGCAACGCAATCGCATTGGCGAGATCGGTCGGCGCCAGCGTCGACAGGATGGCCAGCGCCACCTTGGCGCCGACGCCCTGCACATTGTTCATCAACAGCCGGAACCATTCGCGCTCCAGCACCGACTGGAACCCATAGAGCCGCAGCATGTCCTCGCGCACATAGGTCTCGATGAACAGCACGACCGCCTCGCCCGGCCGCGGCAATGCCGCCAGCGTGCGCGCCGAGCAGTAGGCGACATAGCCGACGCCATGCACGTCGACGATGCAGAAATCCTCGTCGATCTCATCCAGCGTGCCTTTTAGCTTGCCGATCATTTGAGCGTGCCGATCATGCCGGGTGGGTTTCCGGAGAGATGATATCGAGGTCCGGGAAATAGCCGCGATAGCGCGCAGCATTGCGCGTCAGCAGGCGATGCCCAGCGACAACCGCATGGGCTCCAATGAAGAAATCCGGCAGCGTTCGTTCGCGAATGCCGCCGGCGCGGCGATAGCGCGAGTGCGTGACACCAGCGAGGAAGGCTGCTTCCCACGGCAGAAATTCGCGATCCATCTTGAGCATGTCGGCTGCTTGACGAAGAGCCTGTTCGGTCGCAATCAACGGCGCGAGCTCGGACCAGACGATTGCATTGATTACGAGTGCGCCGTCGCGCCGGCATGCGGTAATCGCGGATGCCGACCATTTCGTCTCCCGTCCGGCAGGACCCCAAACGTCGATCAAGACATTTGTGTCAATCAATGTCGAGATCTTCACGTGGGCCCCTCAGCCATTCCACATATTCATCCGCCGTCATGCCTCCCAGATCCAGCGTACCGGCCATACGATCGAGTATCTGGCTGAATCTGCGCGAGGCTTCCTCCTCCGACATGTTTTCGTCGACGGCTATGACACGAGCGCCGTCCTCGGTGGGGACGAACTCCACCTCCGAGCCCGGGCCGATACCGAGATGATCCCGTATTTCCTTCGGGATGGTCACTTGGCCCTTGGTGGTAACGCGCATGGTAATACCTCGTTGGTATTACCTATTGCCCACTGGAGAACAAGTCAAGAACATACTTATCCGGCCAGCGCCGCCATCCTGTAGGCGATGCTCTGCCGGTGATGCGCGTGACAGATGGCGATGGCCAGCGCATCGGCGGCGTCGTCGGTGTCGAAAGTCGCCTTCGGCATCAGCACCTTGACCATCATGTGGATCTGCTTCTTGTCGCCATGGCCGACGCCGATCACCGCCTTTTTGACGGCGTTTGGCGCATATTCGGCAACGACAAGGCCGGCACGCGCCGGCACCAGCATGGCGATGCCGCGTGCCTGGCCGAGTTTCAGCGTCGCCGCCGCGTCCTTGTTGACGAAAGTTTGCTCGACCGCCGCCTCGTGCGGCATCGCGGCATGCAGGATCTCGGCGAGCCCGTCATGCAATTGGCAAAGACGCACCGCCAGCGCGGCCTTGTCGTCGGACCGCACCGTGCCGGAAGCGACGAAGCGCAGCGAATTGCCGAGGCTTTCGACTATGCCCCAGCCGGTGCGCCTCAGCCCTGGATCGATGCCGATGATGCGAATCGCTTCCCCCATCCGTCAACTTTAACCCCGGCGAGCAGCGATGCCAGCGAAATGTGAACAAACCAGAAACAGCAACCGAGTCTGGTTTAGAGAATGTTTGAGAATTCGCTCTGGCGAGACAGATAGCGTGGTTTTCGAGAACCGGAGCGGAGCGTACATAAGTACGCGAGCACCGGAAGCGCAGAAAGCTGCGCTACTCTAGTCGTTTGAATAACTGTTGGCGCGAGCGACAGACGGTCCTCTGATCCTTTGGCGGATGTGACAGCCGTCTCGGTTTCAACCGCGCAATGCTGCCGCAACGACGCTCTCCAGTGGCGTTGTCGGTCGACCGATCAGCCGGCTCATGGCGCCGCCGTCATCGAACAACGCTCCGCGTGAGGCTGCAATGTCGGCATCGGCCAGGATAGCGGCGAGATCGGCGGGCAGCCCGGCGCCTGTCAACACACCCTCATAGGCCGCCCCGGCAAGATCGTTGTAGGCGATCGCCTTGCCCGATTGCCGCGAGACCTTCGCCGCAAGCTCGGCGAGCGTGAAGGCTTGGTCCGCGGCGAGCTCGTAAGTCCTCCCTGCTTGATCCTCGCTCGTCAGCACCACGGCCGCGGCCTCGGCATAATCCTGCCGCGCCGCGGACGAGAAGCGCCCCTCATTTGCGGCGCCGATGAAGGCGCCGTGCTCCAGAGCCGCCGGGAGCGCCATCAGATGGTTCTCGGTGTACCAGCCGTTGCGCAGGATGACGGCGGGTAGGCCGGAGGCCGCGATGACCTCCTCCGTCTGCCGATGTTCGACCGCGAGCCTCGCGGGAGACGTGTCCGCATGCAGCATGCTTGTGTAAGCGATCAGCGAAACCCCCACCCGTTGGGCGGCCTTGATCACTGACCGATGCTGCGGCAAGCGGCCGCTGACTTCGGTCGAGGAAATCAGCAGCAGTCTATCGATGCCGGCCAGCGCCATCGGGAGCGTGTCGGGACGATTATAGTCCGCCTCCCGCACGACTACGCCGCGTTGGACAAGATCGCGGGCCTTTGCCGGATCACGAACCGCCGCAACGATCCGGCTGGCCGGAACTGTCTTCAGCAGTGCGTCGATCACGAGACGGCCAAGCTGTCCTGTTGCTCCAGTTATTGCGTACATCGTTCTGTCCATTTCGTGGTTGGATGGATTGAGAGCCTCAGATAGCGGCTCTCGTTACCTCGGAAACCACGTATCTTGTAGTTACCATCATTTTCCGGTAACCAACTGGAAACTCTCATGGAAGATGCGCGATGGTCCTCAGGATGCGAACGAAGGTGAAGGCGCTTCCCGGCTGCCCCATGTCGAGGTGCATGGCGCTGCTTGGCGGGTGCTGGACACCCGAGGTGCTCTGGTCCTTGAGCGACGGCCCGCGCCGGTTCTCCGAATTGCGCCGCGATATCCCAGCCATTTCGGCGAAGGTGCTGACCGCCAGGTTGCGCGATCTCGAGGAGCGTGGCGTCCTCGCACGCCACGTGATGCCGACATCGCCGCCGACCGTGGAGTATGAGCTGACGTCATTGGGACAGGAGCTGCTCCCAGCGATCAGGTCTATCGTGGAGGTCGGATCGCGCCTGCTGCTGCGTGATTCTCCCCGCCTGATGATCGCGAGCCCATCCCTTCGCGGTTAGTCTAGATGGCCGCCGGAGTAGAATTATGAAACGGTCTCTCAGCCGCGGGCGAAAGCCGTGTTGAGCAGCGTGATCTGGTCGGAGACCGGATTGAGGCGACGGCTCGACGGCGGCACCTCGGCAAGGCCGCCATAGATCTCCTCGTCCATCCGGCGCACCAGCGCCTGCAGCCGCAGCGAACGGTTGACGAGGTCGATGAAATCCTTCGGCAGCTCGGCCCAGCCGGGCGCCTCGTCATGCGCCGAGGCAGTGTCGAGACGCACCTTGGATTTTTCTGAGGCCACCTGATCGCGGGTCATCTCGCCGGAATTCGCCGCCCGCTGCAAAAGCAGCCACGAGGCGACCTGCATCAGCCTGGTGGTCAGCCGCATCGATTCGGCCGCATAAAGCGTCGCCGCCAGCCTCGACAGCTTCTTGGCCTCGGCGCGGCCCTTGCCGTCGAGATATTCGGCCGCCTGCTCGACCAGGCCCATGCCTTCCTGATAGAGCGGCTTGAAGGATTGGGAGAAAACCCGGCGCTCCGCCAGCTTGATGGTTTTCGCGCTCGCCTTCGAAGGCTCGTTCATCGCTACGCCCCTGCACTTGCCTGACAGCCGGCCGATTCGGCTCTTGGCCGCCATATCCGGCAGCCTAAACGACTGAAGCTTGAAAATGCGCTTCGCTGCCAGCGAAGGCAAGCACATGTTTAACAAACGGTTAACGGCCGCATTTAGCCGGAAGGACGCCCATGCCGGCGGACAAAAAAAGAGCCGCGGATAAGGCGGCTCTCAGGAGTTTAACAGGGAGGCGTCAAACAAAGTGGCTCCAACCACTCGGTAAGAATCCAGATCACTGGATGGACATAGTAAACGCCTGTAAAGCTTAACGAAGCCTTAACGCAGGGCATATTTTTCGATCAAGCGCCCAGCATCTGTGCCGTAACAGCACAGCTGACTGGCCACGGCACCCGTTCCCACTACCGGCTGGAAAGTCGGGGCGACGCGCTTGCGCCATGTTTCCTCCAGATCGTGACCGACATATCGAAACAGATCCGCTCGCCGCGCGACATCGTTCCGAAACAGGCGCCGCGGTAAACGCCCGCTCCTCGCAACGAGGCGGAGCAAACCTTGCGCTCCGGCAAATCATCAAATCTCTCAAGGAGCGAATAATGGACTGGTACTCGGCCGTTAAATTTCTGCATATCGTCTCGGCGATCCTCTGGGTCGGCGGCGGCTTCACGCTGATGCTGCTCGCGGTACGCGCCGACCGCGCTGGAAACGTCGAAGGCATGCTGCAGGCGATGCGCGCCACCGGCGAGCTCGGCAACCGGTTCTTCGCGCCGATGTCGATGCTGACATTGCTTTTCGGCCTCATCATGTGCGGCTTCTGGGTCGGCTTTTCCGATCTGTGGGTGCTGATCGGCCTTGCCGGTTATGCGACGACCTTCTGCATCGGCATGTTCATCTTCAAGCCGACTGCCGACCGCATGGCAGGCATGATCGCCAAGGAGGGCGTGACGCCGGCAGTGCTTGCCCAGGGCCAGCGCGTCCTCAGCGCCGCGCGCTTCGACTATTCGGTGATGCTGGTGATCATCGCGGACATGGTGCTGAAGCCGACGCTGCACGACATCACCATTCTGGGCTGCATGGCGTTCGTACTGGCAACCGGCGCCGCGCTCGCGCTTGGCAGGACGCGGCAGCTGCTGCCGAGTGCCGCCTGAGGTGTAAGGAACCGGCGGCGGCCGAATGGGGCCGCCGTCTTACAGGAGGCCGGCGATGCCGTCCCACAGAAGCTTGACCGCGACGACCGCCACGGTCGCATAGGTGAAGGGATAGAACAGCTCCGGCCGCATCCGCCGCACCAGCCAGGCGCCGGCGATTGTCGACAGCGGCGCCAGCGGCATCAGCACCGCCGACGCAGTCAAATTGGTGGTATCGAACTGGCCGAGCGCGAAATAAGGGATGAGCTTCAGCGCATTGGTGACGGCGAAGAAGATCGCCGCGGTGCCCGACAGCACCTTCGGATCGAGCCTGATGGGCAGCGCATAGACCTGAAAAGGCGGGCCGCCGACATGGGCGACGAAGCTGGTGAACCCGGCAACGGTTCCCCAGAAGCCCGCGGCGACGCGGTTGGGCTCCGCCGCGTGGCCGGCACCGTGGCGGAGCTGCAAATAGAGCCAGCGCAGCACGAAGATCAGGGCAACCGCGCCGACGATCAGCCGCACCATCTCTTCGGTTACAAGTGCCGCCGTCAGCCAGCCAAGGGCAATGCCGATCACGGCGCCCGGCATCATGTCGGCCAGCATCTTGCGGTCGAAGATGCCCCACCACGTCCACACCGAGACAATGTCCATCAGGCACAGAATTGGCAGAAGAATTGCGGCAGCCTGAACCGGCGGCATGGTCAGCGCCATCAACGGCACGCCGACAAAGCCGACGGCGCCGCCGAAGCCGCCTTTCGACAGGCCGACGAGGATGACGGCCGGAATGGCCGCGGCATAGAACCAGGGATCGACGAGCAGGCCTGACATGGGGAAGGGACGCTGGAGGGAAAGTGATCTCTGGAATAAACCAGAAATGGCCAGACCGCGACCGCAAATATGTGGGCCACGCGACCGAAATCCGTCACATGTTTGGCATGTCGAGCGGCGGCGGGCGTCTCCGGATCGGCTGCGCCTTGATGATGGCGGTGCTGGTTTCGGCCTTGTCGGCGATGCGGTCGAGAATCCCGTCGAGCTCGCCGATCGAGCGGACGAACAGCCGGGCAACGAAGCAGTCATCGCCCGTCACCTTGTCGCATTCGCCGAATTCCGGGATTTCCTCGATCAGCTTCTGGACGATGTGCAGCTTGCCCGGCAATGGCCGGATGCGAACGATCGCCTGCAAGGCGTAGCCGAGCGCCTGCGGATCGATGTCGATGGTGAACGCGCGGATGACGCCGCGATCCTCTAGCCGCCGAAGCCGCTCCGAAACGCTTGGTGACGACAACCCGACCTGCAGCGCCAGTTCCTTCAGCGAGGTCCGTGAATCCTTGACCAGGATATCGAGGAGCTTTCTATCGAGCTCGTCCAGCATTTTACAATTCCAAGAAAAAGCCGATTCTTACCTAATTTAATTAGGTTTGCTCTGCATATCACCAGCTAGAAGTCATGGAAAGACCCGATCCGCTGTGGGATTATAAAATCTCAACGAGTTTCAGGAGCACCCATGGACAGCACGGTACGCGGCACGATCGAAATGACGGCGGCGATGGCGATCCTCGGCACGATCGGCTGGTTCGTCGTCCTTTCCGGCCAGCCCATCATGGACGTGGTGTTCTGGCGCTGTGCTTTCGGTGCGGTAACGCTACTGATCATCTGCGCGGCGCTTGGGCTGCTGCGCGGCAGGCTGTCGCTTCGCATCGTCACGATCGCGGCGCTCGGCGGTGCTGCCATCGTTATCAACTGGCTGTTGCTGTTCAGCGCGTTTTCCCGCGCGTCGATCTCGATCGCCACGGCCGTTTACAACACGCAGCCCTTCATGCTGGTGGGTTTTGGCGCGCTCTTCTTCTCCGAACGGCTGACGATGACCAAGCTGACCTGGCTCGGCATCGCCTTCGCCGGCATGCTGCTGATCGTGCAGGCCGCGCCCGATGCAGGCGATCATGGTACGGATTACTTTACCGGCATTGCGATGGCGCTGGCCGCGGCTTTCTTCTGGGCCGTTGCGGCTATCGTCACCAAGAAGCTCAAAGGCACGCCGCCGCACCTGATCGCCCTGATCCAGGTCTGCGTCGGCGTTCTCATGCTGGCACCCTTCGCCAATCTCACCCACCTTCCCGTCGATGCGCGGAGCTGGGTCATGCTGGCGACACTCGGCATCGTCCATACCGGTCTGATGTACATCCTCATGTACGGCGCCATCCAGAAGCTGCCGACGCATCTGCAGGGATCGCTGTCCTTCATCTACCCAGTCGTCGCCATCCTCGTCGACGTCGTCGCCTTCGGCCACCGGCTGCATCCGGCGCAGATCGTCGGCGCCGCCGCCATCCTGGTCGCCGCCGCCGGCATGAATCTCGGCTGGTCGCTGTGGAAATCGAAGGTGCCTGCGTAGGGGCCGCAAGCGACCGGCGGGGAGAATTTCGGCCAACGGCAGCCATGCGCCGAGCCCCATAAAATCGTTGACGGCAATCGTGATCCCCCTGCCGCCTGTTCAACTCCCGCACTTTGCTCTATGCCGCAATGCAACCATCTTCGCCCGGCATAGGCGATAACCGGGACCGAACACCAATGAATGACGCAACGCCGCCCAACCGCTGCCGCATCGTGCTGATCGCGCCGCCGAACGTGCCGGCCGAGCGCATCGCCGCGGCCTTCGACGGCGGTGACGTCGCCTCGCTTATCCTGCCGGAAAACGGTATGGACGAGGCCTCTTTCCAAGCCTTTGCCGAACAGATCGTGCCGGTGGCGCAAGCGGCCGGCATTGCCGTCATCATTGCCGGCGACACCCGCATCGCCGGCCGCGTCCAGGCCGACGGCATTCATGTCGAGGTCGGCAAGGACGAGCTCGCCGAAACGATCGAACACTTCCAGGCCAGGATGATGGTCGGCACCGGCGGCGCCAAGACCCGCGACGATGCGCTGGAACTCGGCGAGGTCAGGCCTGATTACATTTTCTTCGGCCGTTTCGGTTACGACAACAAGCCTGAGCCGCACCCCCGCAACCTGTCGCTCGGGCAATGGTGGGCGGACGTCATCCAGATCCCCTGCATCGTCATGGCCGGATCGGATCTTGCCTCGGTGGAAGCGGTCGCCGCCACCGGCGCTGAATTCGTGGCACTGTCCAGCGCCGTTTTCGCCGACGGCGTCGATCCGAAGATGGCGGTCGCCGCCGCCAACGCGCTGCTCGACGAAACCGCGCCGCGCTTCGAGGACTGACGTGCTCTCGCGGAAAATCCTTTTCAGCGCCTTTCTTGCAACGGCCGTGACGCAGGCGATAGCGGCGGAACCCGTTCCGCTGCCGCAGCCCAGGCCGGATTCCAGCGAACCTGCCGACAAGCCGATCGCCGCACAATTGCCGCAGCCCGCCACCACCACGCCGTTGCCGTCGGCCGACACCATCAACCCCGACCGCTTCGGCGCAAAGCCGTCCGATGCTGCCTACGGCGCCTTTCAGCGCGGGCTCTACAAGACGGCCTACAACCTTGCGCTCTCCCGCGCTCAAAACGGCGATCCGGCAGCACAGACGCTGGTGGCCGAGATATTGTCGCGCGGCCTCGGCGTGCCGGTCGACGCGGCAGGGGCGGCGAAGTGGTATGCGCTTGCCGCCGAGCAGGGCGTCCCGGAATCGCAATTCCAGTATGCGCTGATGCTGCTCGACGGCCGCTACGTCAAAAAGGACGAGAAGGAGGCCTATGCGCTGATGCAGGCCGCCGCCGAGGCCGGCAACCGCCTGGCGCAGTTCAATTTTGCGCAGCTGATGGTCGAACAGGAGCCCGGCGATGCCGGTATTGCCAAAGCCGTATCCTATTACGAGCGCGCTGCCGCGACCGGGCTTGCCGACGCACAATATGCGATGGCACAGGTCTACGCCAATGGCGCCGGCGGCAAGCCGCGCGACGATGTCCGCGCCCGCGGCCTGCTGGCACAGGCCGCGCGGCAGAACTACGACACCGCACAGATCGATCTCGCAACCTGGATGATCGAGGGGCGCGGGGGGGCCCGCGACCTGAAATCCGGCTTCAACTGGATGAAGCAGGCCGCCGAGGGCGGCAATGTCGCCGCCCAGAACCGTCTCGCCAAGCTCTACATGAACGGCATCGGCACCGACCCGGATCTGATCCTCGCCGGTGCCTGGTATGTTGTCGCCCGCCGCGCCGGGCTCATCGACCAAGAGATGGACGATTTCCTGCAGGGCCTGACCGACGAGCAGACGCAGCAGGCGCTACAACGGGCCAACCGCCTGCCCTGACCGCGGTCTCGCGACTCATTGCACCAGGCTCATCAGGCGGACTCATTGGGTATGATCGAGCACGACCTTGCCGAAGGGAGAGCCGTGTTCAAGGTACCGAAAGGCTTCGGCGGCCCGGCTCCATGGCACGACCCGGTCGATCACCGGTTTCAAACGGTTGACGGCGATAGCGCGGTTCATCTCTTCAAAGGATTCGCGTGAGCCCACCGGTATGCCTCGCGCCCTGACCTGCCGGCGGAAGATGTCGAGCGGGTTGATGGCGCCGTCACTGCCGCCGAGATAGCCGATGACGTTGATCTGGGCGCCGCGCGCCGCTGCCCTCAGCGATTGTGCAAAACTCTGCGGTCCGCCAACCTCGATGATATGGTCGGCGCCGCGGCCATCCGTCAATCCCAGCACGGCCGATGCCCAATCGGGGACGCTGCGATAGTTCACGCCATCCTGCGCGCCAAGTTGCTTTGCCCGCGCAAGCTTCTCGTCGCTGCTCGACGTCACGATGACGCGCGCCCCGGCAGCGGCGGCGAACTGCACCGCAAACAGCGAAACGCCGCCGGTGCCGAGGCAAAGCACGGTGTCGCCGGGTTTGACGCTGCCCTCCGTAAACAGCGCATGCCATGCCGTCACGCCGGCGCATGGCAGCGTCGCCGCCTCGAGGTCGCTCAGATTGGCCGGCGCCAGCACCGCCGCCTGTTCGTCGAGCCGGGCAAATTCGCTGAGCAGCCCGTCGATCGGGCCGCCACGTTGATAGGATGGCTCGGCCATGGCGAAACTGCCGCCGACCCAGCGATGCCAGAACGTGCCGCAGACCCGGTCGCCGATCTTGAACCGGCTGACCTCGGCGCCGATGGCAACGACTTCGCCGACGCCGTCCGACAGCGGCACCAGCGGCAATGCAAACTTCGTGTGATGGCTGCCGCGAACGATCTCGGCATCGCGGTAGTTCAGCGCCGTCGCCTTGACCTTCACAATCATCTCCTGGCGCCCCGGTTCAGGCATCGGCCGCTCGACCATTCTGAGGCTCTTGAGGCCGCCCGGGCTCTGCAATTCGATCGCTTTCATCGTCGTTCCTTTTCAGCTGGGTCCTGCCAGAGGAAAATCGCTTGCCATCCACCGGATTTCAAATTCATAATGTTCAGCATAATTATGCTTCTATGACATGTTCGGGTGTGTCGTGCTTGAAGAACTGAAAACACTGGCCCTCTTTGCCGAGGAGGGTTCGATTCAGAAGGTGGCGCAACGCCTGCCGTTGACGCAGCCGGCCGTCACCCGCCAGATCCAGCGGCTGGAGGAGATGCTCGGCACGGAATTGCTCGACCGCCGGCTAAAGCCGTCGCGACTGACCCCGGCCGGCGTAGAAGTGCTGGCACGCGGCAAGGACATTCTCGCCGCCGTCGACGCGCTGAGATCATTCGCCAAGGGCGACGAGCCGGAGGGCCTGCTGCGGCTCGGCCTCGCGCATGGACTTTGCGACAAAGCCGTGGCCGCCGCCATCGGTGATGCCGTGGCGCGGTTTCCGAAGGTCTCGCTGCGTCTGAAGAGCGGCTGGAGTCTTGAGCTGGCCGACCAGCACAAGCGCGGACAGCTCGACCTCGCCTTCATCCTGGACGGCAGCAATTCCAAACCTGGAGACGGCGTTGTCGGAACCGAGCCCCTCGGCATCATCGCTGCCGAAAACACCAGTCGGCAAGCCGACGTCAAGACCATGCCCTGGGTCCTCAGCCCTGAACCCTGCGACGCGCGCCGGCGGCTGGCGGCTGCCCTGGCCGAGGGCGGCCACAGGTTGATGGTCGGCGCCGAGATTCAGGACAGCGCGCTGCAGATCGACTGGGTTCGTCGAGGCCAAGGCCTTGGCCTGCTGCCCAGGCGGCTGCTGCGGGAAAAGCTGCCGCAGGGCATTGCCCTGGTCGACGCTCCCGGCCTCGAGCTGTCGCTGCGAATTGTCGTGCTGCGTTCGCCGCACCTGCATCTTTTGAGAGAGGTCGCCGACGCGGTGACCGAGGCCGTCACCGCGACTGTCAGGGCGGACTGAGGCCGCCACGCCGCGCTGCCGTGCCAGCTTCGTTCCCGCTTCATCGGAAGGCGCTCCTTGCCTCTGCTGGCGATTTGTGGTCTTGGAGGCGCCAAATTGCCCTTTGCGGCGATCGTCTCATTTCCGGATCACCTCACCATGGCCAAGATCAATGGCAACGAAATCCGTCCCGGCAACGTCATCGAGCATGATGGCGGCCTTTGGGTGGCGGTCAGGACCAACACCGTCAAGCCCGGCAAGGGCGGCGCCTACAACCAGGTCGAACTCAAGAACCTGATCAACGGCACCAAGCTCAACGAGCGCTTCCGCTCGGCCGAGACGGTCGAGCAGATCCGGCTCGATCTGAAGGATTTTTCCTTCCTCTACGAGCAGGGCGACGCGCTGGTGTTCATGGACACCGAAAGCTACGAGCAGCTCGAACTGCAAAAGGAGTTCGTCGGCGATCGCGCCGCCTTCCTGCAGGACGGCATGATGGTGACGGTCCAGCTCTATGACGAAAGGCCGATCGGCATTTCGCTGCCCGACCAGGTGACGCTGACCATCACCGAGGCCGACCCGGTGGTGAGGGGCCAGACGGCAGCCTCGTCCTACAAGCCGGCGATACTCGAAAACGGCATCCGCGTGCTGGTGCCGCCGTTCATCGGCTCGGGCGAGCGCATCATCGTCGATACCAACGAAATCACTTACGTGCGCCGCGCCGACTAAGGCGTGATCCCAAAGAGTTGCAGACTTTTTGGATAAGATCATGCGTCAAGGCAGATAGGCGCAGCGACAGGAAGAACAGCAATGGCGCGTTCCGCGATCCTCAATGTCATGGTCCAGGCCGCAATGAAGGCCGGCCGCTCGCTGTCGCGTGACTTCGGCGAAGTGCAGAACCTGCAGGTCTCGATGAAGGGGCCGGGCGACTATGTCAGCCAGGCCGACCGCAAGGCCGAAGACATCGTCTTTGCCGAACTCTCCAAGGCGCGGCCCGGCTACGCCTTCCTGATGGAGGAACGCGGCGTGATCGAGGGCGACGACGGCCAGCACCGCTGGATCGTCGACCCGCTCGACGGCACCACCAATTTCCTGCACGGCATTCCGCTCTTTGCCGTTTCGATCGCGCTGGAGCGCCAGGGCCAGATCGTCGCCGGCGTCGTCTACAATCCGGCGATGGATGAGCTCTATACCGCCGAGCGCGGCGGCGGCGCTTTCATGAACGACCGCCGGCTGCGCGTCGCCGGCCGCACCAAGCTGGTCGATGCGGTGATCGGCTGCGGCATGCCGCATCTCGGGCGTGGCCAGCACGGCAATTTCCTCATCGAGTTGCGCAATGTCATGGCCGAGGTCTCTGGCGTCCGCCGTCTCGGCTCCGCCTCGCTCGATCTCGCCTACGTCGCCGCCGGCCGCATGGACGGGTTCTGGGAAACCGGCCTGTCGGCCTGGGATGTCGCCGCCGGCATTTTGCTGATCCGCGAGGCGGGCGGTTTCGTCTCCGATTTCGCCGGGGGACAGGATGTGCTGAACGCCGGTTCACTGGTCGCCGGCAACGAACTCATCCAGCGCGCGCTGTTGAAGACTATCAAAAGGCCACTCTCAGCCGGCTGATAGAGGCACGCCGCGCTGAACCGCCGCAGTCGCAAAACCGCAACCAAAGCTTGAAATACTGTCCCGCGGCCGCCCAGATAAGGTGGCGCAGGATCATCGATGACGAACAGCCGGCCCCAACCCCAGAGCGAACTCTCCCAGCTCGATATTCCCTTTATGGGGCGCTGGCATTACTCGCGCGCCGAGATCATCGCCGACGGCATTGTCCACGCCGTGGGCATCGTGCTAGCGATCGCTGCCGGCTCGACGCTGCTGGCACTGGCCGCCTATCGAACCGGCCCCGGCGAATACGTCGCCGCCGCCTTCTATGTAGTCTCGCTGCTCACCGTGCTGTCGGTTTCGCTGGCCTACAATGTCTGGCCGGTGTCGTCGCCGGCAAAATGGATATTGCGGCGCTTCGACCATGCCGCGATCTATCTGCTGATCGCTGCCACCTACACGCCTTTCCTGGCCCAGCTCGGCGGCTCGCCGCTGGCCGTTTCCATGATCGTCCTGGTCTGGACCGCCGCGGCGGTCGGCATCGCCATCAAGGTCTTTCTTCCCGGCCGTTTCGACCGGCTGGCGATCGTCTTCTACCTAGCCATCGGCTGGAGCGGTATCGTTCTGGTGGAGCCGCTCGTGCGGACGCTGCCGGCGACATCGATCGCGCTCATCGTTGCCGGCGGCATCGTCTACTCCTGTGGCGTGATCTTCTTCGCCTGGAAGGGCCTGCGCTTCCACAATGCGCTGTGGCATGGCTTTGTCGTCACCGGCGCCGGCCTGCATCTGGCCGCCATGGTCGACTGCCTGGTCATCAACCGGCTTTGACCTCCGGTCGCGGACAGTGGCAATATTGCCAAGCGCCATTCAATTTCGTCACAATTCCGTTTAGAGTCGCAAACACAAATTGATCGGCGGCGACGGCATCGGAAACGGGGCACGGATGACTCTTCTCAGATCCTTCGGCATGGGCAGGCGCTCCGACGTTCTGATCTACGATCCGCACAAATTGTCGAGCCCGCAGGTGTTTCTGCTGACCATGGTGATCTTTCTGTTCATCGTGGCCTTTATCGCCGCCATCCTGACGCGCCAGATCTCGACCGCCTTCGTCACCAATCCCGGTCTCAACGGCCTGATCATCGGCGTGCTGGCGGTCGGCATCCTGCTGGCCTTCGTCCAGGTCGGCCGGCTGTTCCGCGAGGTGCGCTGGGTCAACTCGTTCCGCGCCGGTTCCGAAACCACCGAACCGGTGCTGCTGGCGCCGATGAAGGCGATGATCGGCCGCTCCTCGACGATTGCCTTCTCGACCAGTTCGATGCGCACCATGCTGGATTCGATCGCCACCCGGCTCGACGAAAGCCGCGACACGTCGCGCTACCTTGTCGGACTGCTGGTGTTCCTCGGCCTGCTCGGCACCTTCTGGGGCCTGCTCAACACGATCGGCTCGATCCGCGAAACCATCGAGTCGCTCGATCCCGGCACCGGCGATGCCGCGGCCGTGCTCGAATCCCTGAAGCAGGGGCTTTCCGCTCCGTTGGCCGGCATGGGCACCGCCTTCTCGTCCTCGCTGTTCGGCCTCTCCGGCTCGCTGGTGCTCGGCTTCCTCGACCTGCAGGCCGGCCGCGCCCAGACGCGCTTCTATACCGAACTCGAAAACTGGCTGTCCTCGGTCACCGACCTGTCCTCCGACATCGTCGTTGCCGACGCGGCCAAGACCGAACCCTCCGAGGAAATCCGGCTGTTGTCGGAAAAGCTGCGCACTCTGCAGGAGAATGGCGGCGGCTCCAATCCGCGCGTCGCCACCGCCATGGCCAATCTCGCCGACGGCATTTCCGGCCTGGTCAAGAACATGCGTTCGGAACAGCAGATCATGCGCGACTGGGTCGAGGCCCAGTCGGACGAGCAGAAGGCGATGCGCAACACCCTGGAGAAGATCGCCGACGCCTTGAAGAAGCCTGGAGTGCATTGACGTGGCGTTGGCACGAGGCCGGCGCTCCGACCGCCGCATCGATTACTGGCCGGGCTTCGTCGATGCGCTGTCGACGCTGCTGCTGGCGATCATGTTCCTGCTGACTGTTTTCGTGCTGGCGCAGTTCCTGCTCGGCCGCGAGATCTCCGGCAAGGACACGGTGCTCAACCGCCTCAATTCGCAGATCAACGAGTTGACCCAGCTTCTGGCGCTGGAACGCTCGACGACGCAGGACAAGGAGGACACCCTTGCCAATTTGCAGGCATCGCTGTCTGCATCGGAGGCGGAGAAGAGCCGGCTCGAGCAATTGCTGGCGCAAGGCGCCGGTGCCGGCGATGCCGCCAACCAGCGCGCGACGGCACTTTCCGGCGAGCTCGACAGCCAGCGCCAGATCAGCCAGCAGGCGCTGAGCCAGGTCGAGATCCTCAACCAGCAGATTTCGGCGCTGCGCAGGCAGATCGCAGCGCTCGAACAAGCGCTCGACGTGTCCGAAACGCGCGACCGCGAATCCAACACCAAGATCGCCGATCTCGGCCGCCGCCTCAACGTCGCACTGGCGCAACGCGTGCAGGAGCTAAACCGCTACCGCTCCGATTTCTTCGGCCGCTTACGTGAAATTCTTGCCGACCGCGAGAACATCCGCATCGTCGGCGACCGCTTCGTCTTCCAGTCGGAAGTGCTTTTCCCGACCGGCTCCGAGGTGATCAACGATGCCGGCAAGGTCGAGATGAAGAAGCTCGCCGATGCCATCATCGAATTGCAAAAGGAAATCCCGCCGGAGATCAACTGGGTGCTGCGCGTCGATGGCCACACCGACAACAAGCCGCTCTCCGGCACCGGCCGCTACCGCGACAATTGGGAATTGTCGACGGCGCGCTCGACATCGGTGGTCAAGTTCCTGATCGAGAACGGCGTGCCGGCCAACCGGCTGGTCGCGGCCGGCTTCGGCGAATTCCAGCCGCTCGACCCCGCCGATACCGAAGAGGCGCGCAACAAGAACCGCCGCATCGAGTTGAAGCTGACCGAGCGGTGATCTGCAGGCCTTTGGCTTGTATCATGCGCCAGGTCGGGCCAGGTCGAGCCGGCTCGAGCCGGCTCAAGTCGGCGGCATTTAGGGCATTGGTGCGGCAGCGGCAAGAGCTGAAAAAATTACCTTTTTTTAATTACACTTTGCCGCCATGGCCTTTTAGCCTTGGTCATGGGCCGAGAACCGCCGGCGGTGGAACCGCTCATCGCGACGCGACGGAACCTGACGGCCCCGCGGCCGGAAGGCAGGACCCTCCCAACCACCGCCTTCCCCAGTAAAGGAGACGCAACCATGCGCTTCTTCGCTCCCACGAATCTCAGGACTGCTACGCTCGCCACACTGCTCCTCGCCGTTCCGTTTGCTGGCGCTTACGCCGGCCCGCGTGCGACGGCCTTGATCAATCAGATCCAGAGTGTGGAGACGGGTATCCAGGGCGCCATCCGGGCGAACAAGCTCGAGTCGGGCGAGGCACGTGACTTGCGCACGCAGGTCGCTCAACTCGATCGGGCCGCCCAGAGGGCCGCACGCGATGGAACCATGCCGAGCACGCAATATCAGCAGTTGCTGGCGCAGCTCGACGATGTCAGCCAAAAGCTGCGCGCTGACACCGGCAGTGCCTTCCTCATCGGCAACGGCGCCGATGGCGGATACTATCCCAACGGCTACGGCCCAACTTATCCAGGCGGCTGAAATCGGCCGCAGTGCCCGGCAGTGTGGCAATGGATTTTGCGCATGATCCTTTTCCAGCTTTCGGTTCGGGGATCATGCGGCTAGCCAACGCCAGTGCAATCAGCGCCAGCACTGCCGGCACTGTCTCGATGAACAGGATTTTGCGGCCCGCCGTTGCCGCCGTAAAGGCCGGCGACGGCGACGCAGAGCAAGAAGAAGACTACTGAAAACCGGCTTCGCCGAGGTAAAGCCCCCAGGTCAGGCCGGCTGCGAGAAAGCCGTTGTAAAGCCCCTGATTGGCAGCAAGCACTTTCGAGGCCCTGGCGAATTCCGGCGTCAGCCTGAATACCATATGGCCGCGCGGCGTGTCCTACAGCACCATCTCCAGGTAGACGATGCAGAGGTGGATCACGGCCACCAGCCCGACCAGCACGTTGGCGATCATTTTTCGTCTCCCCCATCGCGGTCTGCCGCCGCCGGACGACATTGATCACGCACGCCACCGCTTTCACAAGATGCTTTTCGGCCGTTGCAGCCGGCAGTCAATGCGTCGATCGCGGACGGCTTCGGGGTTGCCAACGCTTTTGCATTGGTATCTTTTCCCGCCGTCAAATCAGCGGAACCCACAATGTCCTTTCAAAAACTCGACGACCTCGGCCACAAGCTCGAAGCGCTGGAACACGCCCTCGCCATCCTCGGCGCCGACGAGGCGACCCATATGGCGGTCGGCGGCGGCGAGAAGCGCGCAGAGGCAATGTCGGCGCTTGCCGGCATGCACCATGCCCGGGCGACTGCGCCGGAGATTGCCGACTGGATCGCGGCGGCCGAGCAGGAGGCGCTGAACGAAGAGCAGCAGGCCGCGGTCGGGGAATTCCGCCGGCAATACACCAACCTGACCTGCCTGCCGGTCGAGTTCGTCGAGCGCCAGACGACCGCGCGCATGCGCTCCGAGCAGCTCTGGCGCGACCTGCGCGCCAAGAACGACTGGGCGGGTTTCCTACCGGCGCTCGAAGGCGTCGTGGCGCTGGTCCGCGAGGAGGCGGCCCTTCGCGCCGAGGTGCTCGGGCTCGAGCCTTACGACGCGCTGATGGAGCAATATGACCCGGGCAATCGCGCCGCCGACATCACGCCTGTGTTTGTCGAGTTGAAGACCTTCCTGAAAGGCTTCGTGCCGGAGGCACTGGCCGTGCAGGAAGAGCGGCTGGCGAAACATCCGCTGAAGCCGCTTTCCGGCAGATACCCCTTGGACAAGCAGCGCGAGCTTGGCCTCGCCATGATGGCGGCGGTCGGCTTCGACCTCACCCACGGCTCGCTGTCGGTTTCGCACCATCCCTTCTGCGGCGGCGTGCCGAGCGACGTGCGCATCACCACCCGCTACAAGACTTCGGATTTCCTGTCGGCGCTGATGGGCGTGCTGCACGAGACCGGCCATGCGCTGTACGAGCAGAACCTGCCGAAGGTGTGGGCGCACTGGCCTCTGGGCAGAGCGCGCGGCATGGCGGTGCATGAAAGCCAGAGCCTGTTCGTCGAAAAGCAGATCGGCCGCAATCCAGAATTCTGGCGCTGGGCGCTGCCGGTGGTCGAAAGACACCTCGGCGAGCGCTGGGCGATCGACGACATCCTGCCGCATGTGCACCGGGTCGAGCGCGGCCTGATCCGCGTCGATGCCGACGAGGTCACCTATCCGCTGCACGTCATCCTGCGCTACGAGCTGGAGCAGGAGCTTGTCTCGGGACGGCTGGAAGCAGCCGACCTGCCCGAAGCCTGGGATGCCAAGATGCGCGATTATCTCGGCCTGTCGACATCAGACAATCCGGCTGACGGTCCGATGCAGGACGTCCACTGGCCGGGTGCCGCCTTCGGCTATTTCCCCTCCTACACGCTCGGCGCCATGATGGCGGCGCAGCAATGGGCGGCGCTGACCAGGGATCATCCTTCAGCCGACGAAGACCTCGCCAAGGGAGATTTCGCGGCGATCAACGACTGGCGCCGCAAAAGGATCTGGTCGCAAGGCTCGCGCTGGTCGACACCGGAACTGCTCGAACGCGCTACCGGCGAAAAGCTCGATGCCGCACATTTCACTGACCATCTGAAGAAGCGGTACGGGAACTGAGCCGCTTCGTCTATTCCAGGTTCTTGCCGCGGTGACTGCAGAAATCCGCGAAACTGGCCTTTACTTTGGTGGGAAAGCCTCTGAAAAAGGAGTTCTTCCAAGTTGGGCGAGCGTAGATGTCTGTCTGTTACAGTTTTCATAGGATGAAGTCTTTCTGGCTCCGCTTGGTATTTTTCATCTTATTGATCGGCCTGAGTTCTCCGGCCATGTCCGACGACATGGTTCTCAAGGGTCCGGCAGAAAGCTGGGTAAAGCAGCTTGATATTCCGGCTGCCGATCCCACCCGATCGGATCAAATCAAGAATGGCGTTTCATGGCTGCTCTCGGACGACCAGATCAAGCATCGCGCCGGCGGTTATGTCGAGTACTCGCGCACCGTCTATAAAATCGTCGACCGTCCCGGCCTGGATCGTGGCGCGAGTATCGATCTGCAGTTCGATCCGTCCCGGCACAAGGTCACGCTCAACCATCTTCACATCATCCGCTATGGTGCCGTTTTGGACCGGCTGGAAGGCGTCGAATTCGACATCTTCCGCAGGGAAAGAGACGCCGAGAAAGGCGTCTTCGACGGCTGGCTGACAGCACATGTCAACATCGATGACGTGCGTGCCGGCGACATCGTCGACTACGGGTCGACCTATGAGATAACGCCGCTGGTCGGCAAGGACCTTTTCTTCAAGAATTTCTCCACCGAATGGGAAGAGCCGGTAGCGCTTATCCGCACAAGCATCATTTGGCCTTCGGGCCAGCCGCTCCAGATCAAGACAAGGGGAACCCGACTTAAGCCGTCAATCTCCCCGACTGGGCCGGACACCACCTATCTATGGGAAGTTCCAAACCCGAAACCGGTCAATGTCGAGGACAACCTGCCCGTGACCTATCCAGGCTGGGGCTCCATCGATGTCGCGTCTACCGCGAATTGGCAAAGTGTGGTCGATGCCGTTGCGCCCTATTACAAGCCAGCGACCGTTTTTCCCCCGGCTTTTGCCGCAAAGCTCGACGACATCGCTCTGCGGCATCCGGTGCCCGAAGACCGGATGGTCGAGGCAATGCGGTTGGTGCAGGACCAGATCCGCTATGTAAGCCTGTCGATGGGTGCCGGTTCCTACGTTCCGCGTGATCCCGCGACGGTTATCCTGAGCGGGTTCGGTGACTGCAAGGACAAGGCCCTGCTGCTGGTTTCGTCGCTTGTGCGGCTTGGCATTGCTGCCGAGGTCGCCTTGGCCGATCTCGACGAGGGACGGGCCCTGGACCAGCATCTGCCGGCGCTCCGCGATTTCGACCATGCCATCGTCAAGGCAAGGATCGGAGCAAAGACATATTGGCTGGACGCCACGAACTATCTTCAGGGCGGCAGGGCGCACAATCTCGCACAGCCGGACTACGGCTTCGCGCTGCCGCTTTCCAGCACCGGCGGGTTGGAGAAGATGCCGAGCCCTGTGCTTAGCAGCCCATCGATCCAGATCGCCGAGGAATTCGACTTTCCGCGGAAACCGGGCGATCCCCTCGTGCTGACGGTCTTCTCGACATATGAGGACGCCGATGCCGATTGGATGCGCGGCAATTTCGCCAGCCGGTCGCTGAGCGAGGTGTCGGACGCCTACCTGAAATACTACAACAAGCAATATCCGGGCGTCCAAACCATCGCCAAGCCGGAAATCGTGGATCGCCGCGACGGCAACATAGTGAGCGTGAAGGAAAGTTATCGCTTGCCGGCGGAGGCGCTGGCGGCCAACGATCTGGCAAAGAATTTCCCGATCCGCGCGGCCGATCTCGGCAACAACTCTCTTCCAACCCCGACAATCGTCGACCGAACCGGGCCCGTCTCCCTCGGCCCCCAGTTCTACCGCCGCCACAAGGTGACCGTGCGCAACCTCAAGGCGAGGTTTTCCGGCGAGTCGATGAAAAACGTCGTGACGCCCTATCTGTCTCTCAAGGCATCCTGGTCCAACACGCCCACCGAATTGCAAGTTGAATGGAACTTTCAGACGCTGGCGACTGAAGTACCGGCCAAGGCGATTGCCGATTATCTGAAAACCGTCGATGACCTCGCAGACCAAATTCGCTGGCAGTACGATTTTACCTATGAAGAGCCGCCTGCCGATGTGCAGCTCAGCGATCCGGCAAAGGAGCAGCGACAGACCGTCGCCAGCATGCTTTTGTTGTCGTTGCTTGTCGGCGTTCCCCTGTTCATCGCCTATCGACGCGGCAAACGCCGAGCTTTCGGTAGCTGAAGAATCTCGGCCGCCGCTGGGCACCATGATCCCGAAAAGTGGATGCCGGTTTTCGGAAAAGATCATGGCCAAACAAGAAGATGGAGCCTCATCCCGATTTCATCGGGATGGAGCAATGCTACTCGGCCGCACCCCTGAAAGCATTCGCCCCGGTATCGAACTGCAGCTTGGCCAGCCGCGCATAGATGCCGCCCTTGGCGACCAGGCTCTGATGCGTGCCTTCCTCGACGATGCGGCCGCCATCCATGACCAGGATGCGATCGGCCTTCAGCACGGTTGCCAGCCGATGGGCGATGACGATCGTGGTGCGGCCCTTCATCAGCCGGTCCAGCGCCGTTTGCACCAGCGTCTCGCTTTCGGCATCTAGCGCCGAGGTCGCCTCGTCGAGCAGCAGGATGGGCGCATCGCGCAAAATGGCGCGGGCGATCGCCACGCGCTGGCGCTGGCCGCCCGACAGCGTCACGCCGCGCTCGCCGACCTGGCTGTCATAGCCCTTTTCGAGTTTCAGGATGAACTCGTCGGCAAGCGCGTCCTTCGCCGCCGCCTCGATCTCGGCCTGGCTGGCGCCAGGCCGGCCAAAGCCGATATTGTCGCGCGCGCTTGCGGCAAAGATGGTGACGTCCTGCGGCACGATGGCGATGCGCGCGCGGATCGCCGCCGGATCGGCCTCGCGCAGATCGACCCCGTCGATGACGATCCTGCCGGCCTCCGGATCGTAGAAGCGCAGAAGCAGCGAAAACACCGTGCTCTTGCCGGCGCCGGATGGCCCGACGATCGCCACCGTCTCACCGGGTTTGACCTGAAAGCTCAGGCCATGAACGGCGGCGCGGTCGGGCCGGGCCGGATAGGAGAAGGAGACATCGTCGAAGCTGATCGCGCCTCTCGCCTTTGCCGGCAGCGGCTTCGGATCGGCGGGCGCCTGGATCGCGGGTTTCTCGGCCAGGATCTCGGTCAGCCGTTCGGCAGCGCCCGCTGCCTGGGACAGTTCGCCCCAGACCTCCGACAGGGCGCCGAGCGCGCCGGCGGCGAACACCGAATAGAGCAGGAATTGACCGAGCGTGCCCGGCGACAGCGTGCCGTCGAGCACGTCGCGCGAACCGAACCACAGCACCGCCACGACCGAGGAAAAGATCATGAAGATGGCGACGAAGGTGAGAAAGGAGCGGGCAAAGATCGAGGTCCGCGCCGCTTCGAACGCTGCTTCCACGGCGGACGAAAAATACCCGGTCACAAGCTTCTCGTTGGTGAAGGCCTGCAGGGTGCGCACCGCGCCGATCTGCTCGCTGGCGTAGGCGGTGGCATTGGCCAGAGTATCCTGCGCCAGCCGTGACTTGCGCCGCACCGAGCGGCCGAAGGCGACCAGCGGCAGCACGATCAGCGGAATGGCCGCGATGACCAGGCCGGACAGTTTTGGGCTGGTGAAGACCATCATCGCCACGGCGCCCAGGCCGAGGATGACGTTGCGCAAAGCCACCGAGGCGGTGGCACCGACGGCCGATTTGACCTGTGTCGTGTCGGCGGCGAGCCGCGAGACGATCTCGCCCGACTGGGCCGTGTCGAAAAAGGATGGCGACAGCGTTGTGACGTGGGCAAAGACATCGCGGCGGATATCGGCAACGACGCGCTCGCCGAGTGTGATGACGAAATAGTAGCGGCTGGCCGACGCCGCCGCCAGAACGGCGGCCATCACCACCAGCATGGCGAAATATTCGGCAATGAAGCTGGAATCGGAAGCGGAAAAACCGTGGTCGATCATCCGCCGCACGGCCAGCGGCAGCGCCAGCGTCGTCGCCGCCGCGACGGCCAGCGAGACGATCGCGCCGATGACCATTTTGCGGTAATGCGTAATGTAGGGAAACAGGCGCTGCAGCGGCCTCAGCGAGCGCCTGCGCTCGTCTGCATCGCCGCTGATGTTCGCCATGACCGTTTCCTTTGGCCCTATGAGGCTTGCGCCATCAATATGCGCTTGCCGCGGCCTTGTGATTCAATTCCGGCTGATGTATAGGCTCGCCGACCGTTTTAGAAGCCGTGGCTCCTCAATAGCTGCGGCTTCGAGTTTTAAAAAGGGGCGCATCGACGCAGGCTTTAGCCCGTCGGCAGCACCCGGCAAGCCAGGAACAGACCCATGAAGAACGATATTCATCCCGACTACCACACCATCAAGGTCGTCATGACCGACGGCACCGAATACATGACCCGTTCGACCTGGGGCAAGGAAGGCGATACGATGAACCTCGATATCGACCCCACCACCCATCCGGCCTGGACTGGCGGCCAGCAGACCCTGCTCGACCGCGGTGGCCGCCTGTCGAAGTTCAAGAAGCGTTTCGAAGGTTTCGGCCTCTAAGCCGCATTGGCGTTTCGCAGATCGAGAAACCCGCCTTCGTGGCGGGTTTTTTATTGCGAAAATACGGCCCTATTCGCCGACCAGCTCGCGCAGCGCCATCCGCTTGTAGGCGGCAACCAGCCGGTCGCCCTCTTGCCGCCCGACCGAGATCGCCAGCCGCATTGCGGCCTCGCCCATCTGCCAGATGAGAAACGCCGTCGTTTCCAGCGCTTCCGGATCGGCGGATGGCCGCAGCCGTTTCAGCACGGCTGTAAGGAATTCGGCGTTGGCCCGGCTATCGGCAAGCTCGAGTTCGCGTAGCGCCTTGTCGGCCTGCGTGCCCGACCAGATGTCGCGTATCACCGGCTCCGCCAGGAACATTCCGTAGTAGATATTCACCAGTTCCGAAAATGCCCGGCGCAGGCCGTCGGCGTCACTGACCTCCGCCAGTGCCGCGGCAATGCAGGCCTGGCTTTCGGCGGTGTAGCGTTCGGCCAGCGCCCAGATGAGCGCCCGCTTGTCGGGGAAGAACTGGTAGAGCGAGCCGATCGACACGCCGGCCCTCTCGGCCACCTCGCCCATGCGCATGGCGTCGCTGCCTTGCTCGGCGATCAGCGCCGAGGCGGCGGCCAGCATCCGCTCGACCCGCTCGCGGCTGCGCTGCTGGCTCGGCGCCCGGCGCGGCGATGCGGTCTGCTCATTGCGGGAACCCGGTGCAGCGGTGCCTTCCATGACTGTCTCCAGAAAAATGGCTTGACTGACAAAATACGAGGGTTTATCACGTTTTGCAAATATGAGGATCGCTCACATTTTCTAAACGCCACGCCAATCAAATTGCTCGAACCCCGAAACCGGAGCAACTGACATGATCATGAAACTGCTTCCCACCCTCACCTTCGTCGCTGCCATTGGCTCAGGCGTTGTCGGCGGCGTTTTCTTCGCCTTCTCCAACTTTATCGTGCCGGCGCTCGCCCGCTTGCCTGCCGCAGGCGGCATCGCCGCCATGAATTCGATCAACATCACCGTGATCACGCCGGCATTCATGACCGCACTTTTCGGCACCGGGCTGGTCTGTCTTGTCCTCGCCGCCGGCGCTCTTATCGGCTGGAGCCAACCGGGTTCGTTCTGGCTTCTCGCCGGCGCCCTGATCTATGTCGTCGGCAATCCGATCGTGACGATGATGTTCAACGTGCCGCTCAACAACGCCCTGGCTGCGGTCGATCCGGCAAGCGCCAACGGCGCCGCCGTGTGGGCCACCTATCTCAAGGACTGGGTGATGTGGAATCATGTCCGCACCATCTCCGCCATCGTGGCGCTGGGCTGCCTCATCTTCGCATGGCGGTGAATGCAGGACGGAAGCGTAAAAGGCCTTCAGGCAGGATCTTTTGGCTTATGGCCCTTGCGATCGGCATGGCCGAGATCGCGATCCGGATCGATGACGTCGCGAACCAGCTGCTTGAGCTTTGCGGCGTCGGGAAAACCGCCGTCACGCTTGCGGTCCCAGACCAGCGTGTCATTGCAGGAAATGGTGAAGATGCCGCCGGTGCCGGGCACCAGCGTCACCTCGCCGAGATCGGTACCGAAGGTGGACAGCAGCTCCTGCGCCATCCAGCCGGCCCTGAGCAGCCACAGGCACTGGGTGCAATAGGTGATGCGGACGGTGGGCAGCGTGTCTTGGATCATGCCGCGCTGAGCTTCGCCAAGGTCTCCTCGTCGACCTCGAAATTGGCGTAGACGCTCTGCACGTCGTCGTCGTCCTCGAGCGTCGCAACTAGCTTCATCAGCGATTGCGCCCGCTCCTCGTCGACCGCGATATTGGTCTGAGGCTTCCAGATCGGCTTCACCGATTCAGCCTCGCCAAGCGCGCCTTCCAGCGCCTTCGACACTTCGCCGAGATTCTCGAAAGCGCAGTAGATCGTGTGGCCTTCCTCGTCCGACTGGACGTCGTCGGCACCGGCCTCGATCGCCGCGTCCATCACCTTCTCGGCGCTGCCGGCCGATGCCGGATAGTAGATCTCGCCGACGCGGTCCCACATGAACGATACCGAGCCGGTCTCGCCCATCGCCCCGCCGGCTTTGGTGAAGGCAGCGCGCACATTCGACGCCGAGCGGTTGCGGTTGTCGGTCAGCGCCTCGACGATCAGCGCGACACCGCCTGGCCCGTATCCCTCGTAGCGCACGGCTTCGTAGGTCTCGGCATCACCCATCGACGCCTTGTTGATGGCGCGCTGGATATTGTCCTTCGGCATCGACACCGCCTTGGCGTTCTGCACCGCAAGGCGCAGGCGCGGGTTCATCGATGGATCGGGCGTGCCGCTCTTGGCGGCAACGGTGATTTCGCGCGCCAACTTGGAAAACATTTTCGACCGCACCGCATCCTGGCGGCCCTTGCGGTGCATGATGTTCTTGAACTGTGAATGGCCAGCCATGGCACCCCTGTCATCTTCTCGGCTAGAGCATCTGCCGCCTGGTGAACCACCCGGCATCTTGCAAAATGCTCGAATTCAAAATTTCAGAACGTCCTGCTGCGTCCCTGACGGACGGACGGCGCTCGCTGTCGGAATGGCCGGCTTATAGATAAATCGGCTCAATTCGTCCAGCCGCGCCATTGCTGCCGGCACGCAAGGGTTTCAAGATCCGAAAATCGGCAGGCTTCGGCAAACCTTTCATCCCTCAAGATCGGATTTCAGCCGGTCGAGGATGCTGATCGCGTGCGTGGCATATTGACTGATCCAGCGGTCGTGGATGTGCTTGATCGGCAGCGCGTTGAGATGGTTCCAGCGTTCGCGCCCCTCGCGCCGCGCCACGACCAGGTCGGCCTCCTCCAGCACCTTCAGGTGCAGCATGACCGTGCAGCGGTCCATGTCGGGGAAGGCATCGCACAACATGCCGGTGGTCTGCGGCGCATCCTTCAGCCGGTCCAGCAACGCACGCCGGCGCGGATGCGCCAGCGCCTTGAAAACATTGTCGTCTCGCGATTGGCTTGACATGTTATATTTCTATAACATATCCTTGAGCCATTCAAGGAAGGAGCTGTGGATATGTCTCTTGGATTCAGGGTTTCTGGCCGCATCGGCAAACCCGTCGCCGAAGTCTTCGATGCGGTCGTCAATCCGAAGAAACTCAGCGGCTACTTCACCACGATCGGCGGCGCCAGCGCACTGCTGGAGGCGGGCGCCACCGTCATCTGGTGGGGCAAGGTTCCGGTCGAGGTCGACGAGGTGAAGAAAGACAGCCGCATCGTACTGCGCTGGGATGCCACCGACGCCGACGGCAAGCCGACCTACAAGACCCGCATCGAAATGAATTTCGAACCGCTCGACGATGGCGGCACCTTTGTCACCATCGCCGAAACCGGCTGGCACGAGGACGCGGTCGGCCTGAAGAAGTCCTACCTCAATTGCGAGGGCTGGTCGCAGATGCTGGCCTGCATGAAGGCCTATGTCGAATACGGCATCAATCTGCGCGACGGCTATTACCGCAGCGAGATGAAGGGCGAGCCGGCCAACGAGAACAACATCTGAAAAGCCACCAAGATGACGGAGGCCTGCGATGAAGCAAGTGACGCCATTTCTGATGTTCGAGGGCAAGGCCGAAGAGGCAATGACCTTCTATTGCGAGACGATCCCCGACAGCAGCGTCCTTGACATCACACGTTACGGCTCCGGCGAAGACGGCCCGGAAGGAACGGTCAAGCTGGCGCGCGTGTCCATAAGCGGTCTGGAAGTGATGGTCTACAACAGCCCCGTGCACCATGCCTTCACGTTCACGCCGTCGGTCTCGCTGTATGTGAATTGCTCCACGGAGGCAGAGCTGAACGACATTGTCGAGGCTCTGGCCAAGGACGGCAAATTTCTGATGGCGCTGGACAATTATGGTTTCAGCCGCCGGTTTGCATGGCTCAACGACAGGTTCGGAGTCTCCTGGCAAATCAATTTGGCATAGCGAGTTCTGGACCGAACCGGCCAATCGAACCTGAACACGGCAATGGAGTCAGCAAATGACCGCGAAGATCACCGGCGGCATCAACATCGCCATGAAGGTCCCGCCGCATCAATACCAGGCAACGATCGCCTTCTATCGCGACGTCATCGGCCTGAAGCCATTCACGGCCAAATCGCCGGCCGTCGGGTTCGAACTCGGTCCCAATCGACTGTGGATCGACGAGGCGCCGATGATGAGCCAGGCCGAGATCTGGCTGGAACTGTTCACCGATGATTTTCCGGCCGCTGCGGAGCATCTCGCCGAGGCCGGCGTCGTGCGCTGCGATGCCATCGAGGCACTGGGTGAAGGCTTTCGCGGCGGCTGGATCACCAATCCGGCCAACATCATTCACCTCGTACGCGAACCCGATGCCTGGTGAACAGGGCGGCGCCGTGGAAAGGAGGACGCTATGAAAATCCGTGAAACACCGACCGCCGAAGCCGGCATGCTGATAAGGCGGCCGGTCGCCGACGTATTCGAAGCCTTCGTCGATCCGGCGATCACGACGAAATTCTGGTTCACCCATGGCAGCGACAGGTTGGACAGCGGCAAGGAAATCAGTTGGGAATGGCGCATGTATGGCGTCTCGACGACGGTCAATGTCAGTGAGATCGTCGATAACAAGAAGATCGTCATGCAATGGAGCGATCCGCCGACCACGGTGGTGTTGACATTTACCGAGATGCCGGGCGGCACGACCTTTGTCGAGGTCCGCAATTTCGGCTTTGTCGGTAGCCCCGATGAGCAGGTCAAGCAGGCGATCGGCTCGACCGGCGGTTTTGCGCTGGTGCTCGCCGGCGCCAAGGCGTGGCTGGAGCAAGGCGTGATGCTCGGCCTGATCGGCGACCGTCATCCGAAGGGCGTTCCAGCAAATTAAGCAACGGCGAGCCAAGATCGGCTGGCAACAGACCGCGAATGCTCAGGAACGCCGCTTTTCCTGCTCTAGCACATGACGGCGGAGCACGCGGTTGATCTCCGTTTGATAGCCACCGCCTTCGACATGCTCCTTGAACCAGGACAGCACATCAGCGTCAAGCCGAATGGTCACCGGCTGCTTTAGTGGCCGGTAGAGGTGCCCTCGGCGAGCATGAACCCAATTCTCGGCCGAAGTTTCCGGAATGTCGGACGTGTCAATTTCGCTGTCAGGCAAATCTGCCAAATTGGCGAGCTGGTTGCGCTGATCTTGGCTAAGTTCCTTCCTGCTCATAGCGCCTCCTTTCATGCGGCGTTGCTTTCCGGGCACCGACAATCCGAATTCGTTCCTCATCTTCGAGATCGGGATAAGTGTGAACAACGAGCAGTACCACCAGCCCTTGGATCATCCCGATCGCATGCCACCTTTGCTCGCCATCTTCAAACCGGTCAGGCACAATCAGATGAAGCGGATCCTTGAAGACATCTTTGGCGAGATCGAACTCAACACCATGCTTGGCACGGTTGCGCTTGGCCTTCTCGGGATCCCATTCAAATCGCAATATGGCGGCACCGTTATTTACAAAATTGTACGCACAATTCTGTAAGAGTCAAGTCAATGCCCGCCCCCGCCCTTTGCCTTCTTCCGCCGCCGCGCCAGCATGTTGAGCCCTTCGACCAGTGCCGAAAAACCCATGGCGGCGTAGATGTAGCCTTTCGGCACGTGGTAACCCATGCCGTCGGCGATCAGCGTCGTGCCGATCATCAGCAGGAAGCCGAGGGCCAGCATGACGATGCTGGGGTTCCTGGCGATGAAATCGGCCAGCGGCCCGGCCGCCAGCATCATCACGCTCACCGCCACGATCACCGCGATGTACATGATCGCGATTTCGTCGGTCATGCCGACGGCGGTGATGATCGAGTCGATCGAGAAGACGAGGTCGAGCAGCAATATCTGGAAAATCGCGCCGGCCAGCGACAGCTGCAATGTCTCGCCCATCATGGTGTCCTGGTGATCATCGAGATCGACCGTGTGGTGGATCTCCTTGGTCGCCTTCCAGACGAGAAACAGGCCGCCGGCGATCAGGATCAGGTCGCGCCATGAAAACCCGTGGCCGAAGGCGGTGAATATCGGCGTCGTCAGTTGGACGATGATCGAGATGGTGGCCAGCAGGATCAGCCGCATCACCAGCGCGGCCGAGATGCCGAGCCGCCGGGCGCGGGCCCGCTGCGCTACCGGCAATTTGTTGGTCAGGATCGAGATGAAGATCAGATTATCGATGCCGAGCACGACCTCCAGCACGATCAGCGTCAGCAGCGCGACCCATGCCGTCGGGTCGGAGACAAAGGCGAAATGCGGCGCCAGGAATTCGACTAGCTGCATGGAGGTCGTCCCCTCTACGATCTAGAGCAGTTTCGCCGGCAATTGGGTATTGCAAGCGTCTATATCAATGTCACGACCAGAAGGATGGAGCCGTTTCCTCCAGCCGCGGGCCGCGGCGAAACGGCGCGATCCGTTCGGTCAGGCCGCTACGGTCGGAAATGTCGACGCCGACGCCGCACAATGTCGCCGGTCCGGTCGATGCCTCGAAGCGGCCTTTCGGCACCTTGGACAAGAACCGGTTGAGCGGCTCCTCCTTGTCCATGCCGAGCGAGGAATCGTAATCGCCGCACATGCCGGCATCGGAAATATAACCGGTGCCGCCATTGAGGATCTGGTGATCGCCGGTCGGCTGATGCGTATGGGTGCCGACCACAAGGCTGGCACGGCCGTCGACGAAATGAGCGAAGCACATTTTTTCCGAGGTCGCCTCGGCATGGAAATCGATGACGATCGCATCGGCCTGCTCGCCAAGCGGGCAAGCGGCAAGTTCGCGCTCGCCGGCCTGGAACGGATCGTCGAGCTCGGGATGCATGAACACCCGGCCCATGATGTTGGCGACCAGCACGCGCGCGCCGTTCCTGGCGATGTAGACGCCTGAGCCGCGCCCCGGCGTACCCTTGGGGAAATTGGACGGACGCAGGAAGCGCTCTTCGCGCGGCGCGAAAATCAGCGCATCGCGCTGGTCCCAGACATGGTTGCCGGTGGTGACGACATCGGCGCCGGCCGAGATCGTCTCGCGAAAAATCTCCTCGGTGATGCCGAAGCCGCCGGCGGCGTTCTCGCCATTGACGATGACGAAGTCGAGCTTGAAATCCGAGATCAGGCCAGGCAGTTGTTCCCACACCGCCGTACGTCCTGTCTTGCCGACCATGTCGCCGAGGAAGAGAAGTCTCATATAAGCGTGATCCCGAACCGAAGGTCAGCGAAGCAAAAAGCTGCATGACTTTCGCAAAAGACCATGCGTCCAGGAACTTATCTACAATTTCGGCGCGAAGCGGCGCAACCCGCTCTCGGTGAGTATTTCCGGAATGATCACGTCATGCGGCTCGTCCGGCACCAGGGCCACCTCCTGGCAGTCGAAGGCAATGCCGATCAGCCGCGGCTGCTGTCCCTTGTCGGCCAGCCGCGCGATCGCCCGGTCATAATAGCCGGCGCCGTAACCGATGCGGTGGCCGCGCGCATCGAAGGCGGCAAGCGGCACCAGCATCATTTGGGGATCGAGCACCTCGGCTTCCTCGTGTGGCCCGACGGTGCCGAAGCCCATGTCGATCATCGGCGCGCCGCGCACCAGTTCGCGAAAAACGATGGTGGTCTTGTTGAGGATGGCCGGCAGGCAGAGCCTTGCCCCCTTTTCGCGCAAGGCAAACATCAGCGGCCGGACGTCGACTTCCGAGCGCATCGGCCAGAAGCCTGAGACGATCTGGGCCGGCTCGACCGTGATCCGGTCGCGCGCCGTCTCGGCCATTTCGAGTGCTGCCTCCACCCGCCAGAAAGGATCGAGCGCGTCGCGGCGCCCGAGGGCTTGGTTGCGGAGAGTTTTTTTCAGGTCTTTTGGGGATGTCATGCGCCGACGTTAGAAAAGGTCAGATTTGGATGGAGTTTTACGAGCGACGTTTTGGAGGAGCGGGGCGAGCTTTCGTTCGTGAGAGCACCGCACAAAGCGGCGCGACGACAAGATCCGCCAGACATTGCCTTTTCGACAGGTGACGATCCACACAACCGGTGGAGAGAGCGATCCCGGGAACCTACAAAGTAGGTGGGCGCCGTATGAGAAAACCCACGGGTCTTCCCAGGGACAGCTCCCTAGGGATCATTAAGGCCCCGGGGAAAATGTTCTCCTGCCGGGAAGCGCAGACCGTCTCCGCCAATATAGGCAGACGGCAGACCAAGCGCCAGAGAGACGACATGTTTCGAGTCTTAAATCGACGCAGAACCGCTCGACGAGGGTCGCGCCGGCAAGATCCCCGCTTTGCCAGCAGCGCCTTGCACCGCGAAGGCCGCCTCCTTAGGGTCGCGCGATGAACCCGGGAGCAAAAATGCGTTTTGAAGGCACGGCAGCCTATGTCGCCGACAAGGATCTGATGGTGGCGGTCAACGCGGCGATCGCGCTCGAGCGGCCGTTGCTGGTCAAGGGCGAGCCCGGTACCGGCAAGACCGAACTTGCCCGCCAGGTGGCGGCGGCGCTCGGCCTCGATCTGATCGAATGGCATGTCAAATCGACCACGCGGGCGCAGCAGGGCCTTTATGAATATGATGCCGTCTCGCGGCTGCGCGACAGCCAGCTCGGCGACGAGCGCTTCAACGACATCCGCAATTACCTCAAGCGCGGCAAGCTGTGGGACGCCTTTGCTGCCGGCAAGAAAGTCGTGCTTCTGATCGACGAGATCGACAAGGCCGATATCGAGTTCCCCAACGATCTGTTGCAGGAACTGGATCGGATGGAGTTCTTCGTCTACGAGACCGGCGAGACCATCCGTGCCACCGTCCGGCCGATCGTCATCATCACCTCCAACAACGAAAAAGAGCTGCCGGACGCCTTCCTGCGCCGCTGCTTCTTCCACTACATCCGCTTTCCCGACGTCGAGACGCTGCACAAAATCGTCGACGTGCACTATCCCGGCATCAAGCAGAACCTGGTGCGCGCCGCACTCACGCAATTCTATGAAATCCGTGACGTGCCGGGCCTCAAGAAGAAGCCGTCGACCTCCGAGGCACTCGACTGGATCCGCCTGCTGGTCGCCGACGAGATCGCGCCCGAGGACCTGCGCGCCGACCCGAAGAACGTGCTGCCCAAGCTGCACGGCGCCTTGCTGAAGAACGAACAGGACGTGCACCTGTTCGAGCGCCTGGCCTTCATGGCGAGACGGCAGGGATGAGGGGCCGGTCGGCCGGAAGCCCACGAAGTCACCGGACAGCGCTTTCCCTGTGCTGGACCGTTGCCTCTAGCCGGGCACGGAGGCAGCTTCAGGTTGCCGACTTCAGAGGGAAACGAAATGACCGAGATCACTATCCGCCCATTGGCGCAATCTGACCACGCCGATTGGCGGCGTCTTTGGACCGCCTATCTCACCTTCTACGAAACCAAGCTGCCGGAAGAGGTTTACGCCGTCACCTGGAAGCGGCTGTTCACGGCGGGCGAGTTCGAGCCGAAAGGCTTCATCGCCACCCTCGACGGCAAGGCCGTCGGCCTGACGCACTATCTCTACCATCGCTCCTGCTGGTCGCAGATAAACAACTGTTACCTGCAGGACCTGTTCGCCGACCCCGATGTACGCGGCAAGGGCGTCGGCGCCGCCCTGATCGAAGCGGTCAAGCAGGAAGCCGGCAAGATCGGCGTCAAGAACGTCTACTGGATGACCCACGAAACCAACACCACCGCGCGCAAGCTCTACGACCACGTGGCGCGCAGGACCGGCTTCATCGAATACGATCTGCTATGATGAGGCCAACGATTGAAATAATCACCTGTGCGCAATATATTGCGCATGATCAGGGGCGACAGTGCCGCTGATCGAGACCAACACGCGCAAGATTGTCACGAGGCTTTTACGTGACGGCTGGGTGAACGTAGGCGGCGGCAAACACGAGAAGTACGAGCATCCGGAAAGGCCGGAGATCATGATTATCGTGCCGCGGCATCGCGAACAATCTCTGGGTGTTGCGCGGTCGATCGCCCGGCTTGCTGGATGGATTTAAGGACGAATCATGACGCACTATGTCGGAATTCTTGACGGCGCAGATGAAGTCTGGGGAGTGCGGGTGCCTGATCTTCCCGGATGTCACGGCGGTGGCGCAAGTCCCGAAGAGGCGATAGCCGATGCGACTTCTGCCGTTCGCGAATGGGCAGAGACACGAATGGCGAAGAACTTGCCCTTGCCCGCCGCGCGCACTGTGGCAGATCTGCTCCGACTGGGCGAAGTCGATAGCGCTGCCGGTGAATCCGCCGTGATGATCCCTGTGCTGATCGATTCCGGACGGCCTGTCCGGGCCAATCTGTCGCTCGACGCAGGTCTTTTGGCGGCAATCGACGAAGAAGCGGGTCGGCGTGGTCTGACGCGTTCCGCCTTTATCGCCAGCGCCGCACGGGAGAAGATCGAGGGACACAGATAAAGTCGGACCATGTTCATCCCCTTCTTCCTCGAACTGAAGGCAGCGCGGGTTCCGGTCTCGCTCCGCGAATATCTGTCGCTGCTGGAGGGGCTGGAGGCCGGGCTGGTCGACTATGATGTCGAGGGCTTTTACTATCTCGCCCGCGCCGCTCTGGTGAAGGACGAGCGCCACATCGACCGCTTCGACCAGGTCTTTTCGCACATCTTCAAAGGTGTCGAGGCGCAGGCTGGCGAAAACGCGGTCGATGTCGCAAATATCCCGGAGGAATGGCTGCGGAGGCTCGCCGAAAAGCATCTGACCGACGAGGAGAAGAAGCTGATCGAGGCGCTGGGCGGCTTCGGAAAGCTGATGGAGACGCTGAAGAAGCGGTTGGAGGAGCAAAAGGGCCGGCATCAGGGCGGTTCGAAATGGATCGGCACCGGCGGCACCTCGCCCTTCGGCGCCTATGGCTACAATCCCGAAGGCGTGCGCATCGGCCAGCACGAAAGCCGCAACCGCCGCGCGGTAAAAGTCTGGGACAAACGCGAGTTCAGGAATTTCGATGACGCCGTCGAACTCGGCACCCGCAACATCAAGGTCGCGCTGAAGCGCTTGCGCCGCTGGGTGCGCGAAGGCGCCGAACAGGAATTCGACCTGCCCGGCACCATCCACGCCACCGCCGAGCACGGTTATCTTGACGTTAAGACACAACCCGAACGTCGCAATGCCGTGAAGCTGCTGATGTTCTTCGATGTCGGCGGCTCGATGGACGACCATGTCAGGAGTGTCGAGGAGCTGTTTTCGGCCGCCCGCGCCGAGTTCCGCCAGCTCGAATATTTCTATTTCCACAACTGCCTCTACGAGGGCGTGTGGAAGGACAATCGCCGCCGCCATGCCGAGGTGATTCCGACCTTCGATCTCCTCCATAAATATGGCCCCGACTACAAGGTGATCGTCGTCGGCGACGCCTCGATGAGCCCCTATGAGATCGCTCAACCCGGCGGCTCGGTCGAGCATTGGAACAAGGAGGCCGGCGCCGTCTGGCTCGGCAGGCTGCTGCAGCAATGGCCGAACGCCATTTGGCTCAATCCGGAAGACGCGAAGAACTGGGGTTTTACCCATTCGATTGCCATGATCCGCGATATTTTTGGCGGCCGCATGTTTCCGCTGACGCTCGCCGGCCTCGAAGCCGCGACGAAGCAACTTTCAAGGACGCACTGAATGGATCCACGCAAAACAGGACGGTCGACCTGTTTCCTTTGCCTGCAATGCGGTGTCCAGTTCGCGGCGACAGCGACGCCGCCGCGACATTGCCCGATCTGCGAGGACGAGCGGCAATATGTGCGCTGGGAGGGCCAGGCCTGGACCACGCCGGAAGAGCTCGCCGCCGGCCATCGGGTCGTGATCAAGGATGATGCCGGCGTGCTCGCCTTCGGCATCGAGCCACGCTTCGCTATCGGCCAGCGCGCATTGCTGGCGCAAACGCCGCACAGCAATGTGCTGTGGGACTGCATCTCGATGGTCAGCGACGAGGCGGTGGCCGAGATCAACCGCCGGGGCGGCCTGGCCGCCATCGCCATTTCGCACTGCCATTATTATTCGGCAATGGTCGAGTGGAGCGAGGCGTTTGGCGGCGTGCCGATTTATCTGCACGCCGATGATCGTCAGTGGATCATGCGGCCGCATCCGGCAATCATCAGTTGGGAAGGCGAGATGCGCGCCATAAACCCGTCGCTGACGCTCATCCGCTGCGGCGGCCACTTTGCCGGTGGCCAGGTACTGCACTGGAAGCGCGACCGCGGCAATGCCATCCTGGCCGGCGACATCCTGCAGGTGGCGCCGACCCGCCGTCATGTCAGCTTCATGTACAGCTATCCGAACTATATCCCGCTCAACGCGACGAAAGTGCTCGGCATCAAGGCCGCGCTGGAGCCTTTCGCGTTCGACCATATCTACGGCGCATGGTGGAACCAGAACGTCATCGGAGACGCAAAGGCGGCATTTTCAGCATCGGTTGCGCGCTATCTCGCCGCCATCGCCTGAGGGATTCTTCGCGGCAGGATAGGAAATACGAGCAAACGCCGTAACAAATGCCTATTTCAGGCGAAGTTGCGAAGGCAACCCAAATAGCGACATAAGCTAAGAGGAAAAAATGGACAGCCACACCTACCCCGTTACCCGCACCGATGCCGAATGGCGCGCCCGGCTGACGCCCGAGCAATATGCGGTGATGCGCAACCACGGCACCGAGCGGCCGGGAAGCTGCGCCCTGCTGCACGAGAAGCGCGCCGGCACCTTCTCCTGCGTCGGCTGCGACCAGCCCTTGTTTGAATCCAAGCTGAAATTCGAGAGCGGCACCGGCTGGCCGAGCTTCAACGACCCAGTGCCGGGTTCGGTCGAGACCACCGTCGACCGCAGCTACGGCATGGTCCGCACCGAATGCCATTGCGCCCGCTGCGGCAGCCATCTCGGCCACGTCTTCGAGGACGGCCCGCCGCCGACGGGTCTGCGCTATTGCATCAACGGCGTGGCGCTCAAATTCGAGCCGGCCGCCTGATCGTCAGGCCACAACCACCAGGATCAGCCACAACGTGGCGCCAAGAGTCATCAGCGAGGCCATGACGCCACTCGATTTTCCGGCAGTTCGCCAAACGGCAAAGGTCAGGAAGATATTGTAGGGCACCGGCGCGAAATGCACCGCCAGGACGAGCGCAAGCGGCAGCTTCAATCCTAGCAGAATGAGCGCCGCCACCGACGACGCGACGTTGATCGCTGTGCCGACAACGACCAGGTCGCGCCAGAACAGCCGATCGAGCGGCACGCCGCCGAACCAGCGTGAGCGGAAGAAGGCGGCAACGCGCGACATGATCGTCATCGATCGATCGGCTCCCTGGCTGCGCACCAGAGCAACCCTTCCACAAGGATTGCGTCTGGAAACCCTGCTTTATTCCTGACCCAGAACTTCGGCAATCGCGCGCTCGAAACGTGAGGCTTCCGTCACCAGCCAGTCGGTCATCGCCGGCCAATTGTCCTCGGCAAAACAATTCACCCGCCACATCGAATTGATGCCGAGGCCGTCGCAACTTTGTTCTGGCCTGAGCTTCAGCCTGTCTTCGATGGCCGGCTGGAACGGCTTCAACCGCGACCAGGCTTGCGTGGCACCGAACTTCTCGTTGCGGCCGAAGAAGACGCCGACATGATTGTGCGCAGGCGCGACATACATGGAAAGGACCAATGCGAAATCGGGCAGCCCACGCTGCCAGAACCACGGTCCGCGCCTCGCCAACAGAGCCCTTTCATCCGGATGCCGTTCCGCGAACAGCGTCCAGAAGCTGCGTTGGCGGAATTCAGAGGCGCGGTGGGCGCCGAAGTCGAATTCACTCATGGCTGGATTCCATGGTCAGAACCGCTTCTCCCGCGATCGTCTCCGGCGCCGAGGCCGGCCTTTACACCATGCCGAGCGCAGCCTTGTACAGATCGAGGATGGACTCCTCTTCCTGCCGCTCGGCCTGGTCCTTCTTGCGCAGCCGGATGATCGACCGCATCGCCTTGGTGTCGAAGCCAGTGCCCTTGGCCTCGGCGAACACTTCCTTGATGTCGTCGGCAATCGTCTTCTTCTCTTCCTCGAGCCGCTCGATTCGTTCGATGAAGGCGCGCAGCTGGCCGGCGGCAACAGTCTGGCTGGTCTCGGTGATGTCGTCGGCCATATTCTTCTCTCCGCGTCGTTTCTCGCCGCGACTCGGGGTGACCCGAGCGGCGAATTGCAGCGGTTCGATGCCCGACCGGGCGCGGCGGGTCA
Source organism: Mesorhizobium sp. M0106 (assembly GCF_040322715.1). Lineage (NCBI taxonomy): Bacteria > Pseudomonadati > Pseudomonadota > Alphaproteobacteria > Hyphomicrobiales > Phyllobacteriaceae > Mesorhizobium > Mesorhizobium sp. M0106. The sequence continues at coordinate 67,118 of NZ_JAMYUA010000015.1, forward strand.
AGGTACTATCGATGCGGCATGAAGGGCTGCTGCCAGGCGCCGACAAGGCCCTATCGATGCCGGCCTGTTTCACCCGAACGCGATCAGCAGATCCTTGGCATCGATCTGGTCGCCGGCCTTGACCAGCACCTCGGCTATGGTGCCGTCGCGTTCGGCATGCAACGCCGTTTCCATCTTCATCGCTTCGATCGACAGCAGCACGTCGCCGGCCTTCACCGCCTGGCCGGCAGCGACCGCAAGCGCCGAGACGACGCCAGGCATCGGCGCGCCGACATGCGCCTCATTGCCCGGCTCCGCCTTGCGCCGTGCCTTGGCAGCGGACGCGCCATGCGCCCGGTCCGGCACCTTCACCCGGCGCGGCTGCCCGTTGAGCTCGAAGAACACGGTGACCATGCCCTTTTCGTCGACATCGCCGATGGCAAGGCAGCGCACCACCAGCGTCTTGCCTTTTTCGATGTCGACGAAAATCTCGTCTTCCGGCTTCATGCCGTAGAAATAGGTCGGCGTCGGCAGCACGCTGACCGGCCCGTAGGTCTCCTGCGCGGCGGCAAAATCGGAAAACACCTTCGGATACATCAGCCACGACGCGAACTCGAACTCGCTGAGCTTGCGCTCGAGCTTTTCCTCGACCTCCGCGCGACTGGCCTTGAGGTCCGCCGGTTTGAGCAGCGAACCCGGCCGCACCGTGATCGGCTTTTCGCCCTTCATCACCTTCTTCTGCAATGGCTTTGGCCAGCCGCCCGGCGACTGGCCGAGATCGCCGCGCAACATCGACACCACCGAATCCGGGAAGGCGATGTCCCTCGCCGGATTCTCGACGTCGGCGACGGTCAGGTCCTGGCTCACCATCATCAGCGCCATGTCGCCGACGACCTTGGACGACGGCGTCACCTTGACGATGTCGCCGAACATCAGATTGACGTCGTGATAGGTCTGCGCCACCTCGTGCCAGCGTGTCTCCAGCCCGAGCGAGCGCGCCTGTTCCTTGAGGTTGGTGAACTGACCGCCCGGCATTTCGTGCAGATAGACCTCCGATGCCGGTCCCTTCAGGTCGCTTTCGAAGGCTGAATACTGGTTGCGCACCGCCTCCCAGTAGAACGAGATGTTCCTGATCCACTGCGGGTCGAGGCCCGGATCGCGCTCGGTGCCCTTCAGCGCTTCCACGATCGAACCGAGGCACGGCTGCGAGGTGTTGCCCGATAGCGAATCCATCGCCGCGTCGATGGCGTCGACGCCGCTCTCCACCGCCGCCAGCACGGTTGCCGCCGACAGGCCGGATGTGTCGTGGGTGTGGAAGTGGATCGGCAGGTCCGTCGCCTCGCGCAGTGCCTTGAACAGCGCGCGGGCGGCGCTCGGCTTTAGAAGCCCAGCCATGTCCTTGACGGCGATGATATGGGCGCCTGCCGCCTGCAATTCCCTCGCCAGGCCGACATAGTATTTCAGATCGTATTTCGCCCGCGCCGGATCGAGTATGTCGCCGGTATAACAGATCGCCGCTTCGATCAGTCTGCCCTCGGCGCCGATCGCATCCATGGCCACGCGCATGTTCTCGACCCAGTTCAGGCAGTCGAAGACCCGGAACAGGTCGATGCCGCCGGCAGCGGCCTGGCGGACGAAATGCTGGACGACATTGTCGGGATAGTTGGTGTAGCCAACGCCGTTGGCACCGCGCAGGAGCATCTGCAGCAGAAGGTTGGGTGTTGCCTCGCGCACCAGGGACAGCCGCTCCCATGGGTCTTCGGTGAGAAAGCGCATGGCGACGTCGAATGTGGCGCCGCCCCAGCATTCGAGCGACAAAAGCTGCGGCAGAGCACGCGCATAGGTGCCGGCAATTCCGGCAATGTCATAGGTGCGCACACGCGTCGCGAGCAAGGATTGATGCCCGTCGCGCATTGTCGTGTCGGTGACCAGCACCTCTTTTTGCTCGCGCATCCACGCGGCGAATTTCTCCGGCCCGAGCACGTCGAGCTTCTGCTTGCTGCCTTGAGGCACATTGCCGTTGAGATATGGCACTACCGGTGGCGCCGCATCGGCCTTTGGCTGCGGCCGGCCGCGCGTCTCGGGATGACCATTGACCGAAACGTCGGCAAGGTAGTTGAGCAGCTTGGTCGCGCGATCCTGCCGCTTCACACTGGCGAACAGTTCCGGCGTCGTGTCGATGAACTTGGTGGTGTAGGAATTGTCGGCGAAGCTCGGGTGATTGATGATCGCCTCGAGGAACGTGAGGTTGGTCGCCACGCCGCGGATGCGGAATTCGCGCAGCGCCCGGTTCATGCGGGCGATGGTCTCGGCCGGCGTCGGCGCCCACGCCGTTACCTTTTCCAGCAGCGGATCGTAGAAGCGGGTGATGACCGCGCCCGAATAGGCGGTGCCGCCATCAAGGCGGATACCGAAGCCGGTGGCACCGCGATAGGCGGTGATGCGGCCATAGTCGGGGATGAAATTATGCTCGGGATCTTCCGTGGTGATGCGGCACTGCAGCGCGTGGCCGTTGAGCCTGATGTCCTTCTGCGCCGGAACGCCCGATTCCGCCGTGCCGATGGCAAAGCCGTCGAGGATATGGATCTGCGCCTTGACGATGTCGATGCCGGTCACCTGTTCGGTGACCGTGTGCTCGACCTGGATACGCGGATTGACCTCGATGAAGTAGAATTTTCCGGTATCAGCATCCTGCAGGAACTCGACCGTGCCGGCGCCGATATAGCTGGTTTCGCGCGCGATCCTCAGCGCGTAGCCGCAAAGCTCCTCGCGCTGTGACATTTCGAGGTAGGGCGCCGGCGCCCGCTCGACCACTTTCTGGTTGCGGCGCTGTATCGAACAATCGCGCTCGAACAGGTGCACGGCGTTGCCATGAGTGTCGCCCAGTACCTGCACCTCGACATGGCGTGCGCGCTCGATCAGCTTTTCGAGATAGACCTCGTCCTTGCCGAAAGCCGCCTTCGCCTCACGCTTGCCTTCCATGACCTCGCGCGCGAGATCGGCCTCGGAGCGGATGGCGCGCATGCCGCGGCCGCCGCCGCCCCAGGATGCCTTGAGCATCACCGGGTAGCCGATCGTCTTGGCGAGTTCCTTTATCGCCGCCATGTCGTCCGGCAAGGGATCGGTGGCGGGAATTACCGGCACGCCGACTTCGATCGCGAGGTTGCGAGCGGCGACCTTGTTGCCTAGCCTGCGCATCGTATCCGGCTTTGGCCCGATGAAGATGATGCCGGCCGTGGCGCAGGCCTCGGCGAATTCCGGGCTTTCCGACAGCAGGCCGTAGCCTGGATGGATGGCATCGGCGCCCGATAGCCTGGCGACGCGGATAACCTCCTCGATCGACAGATAGCTTTCTATCGGCCCCATGTCCCTGGCCAAATGCGGCCCGCGCCCGACCTGGTAGCTTTCGTCGGCCTTGAAGCGATGCAGGGAGTATTTGTCCTCCTCTGCCCAGATCGCCACGGTTTTGAGGCCGAGCTCGTTGGCCGCGCGGAAGACGCGGATGGCTATTTCGGAGCGGTTGGCGACAAGGATCTTCGAGATTGCCAAGGACAGGGCTCCGGACGCGGGAAAGGGAACTGCCGGACATGATTAGCGCGAAAATGCTGCAGTGCAAACAAAAATGGAGACGTCGGCTAAACCGATTTAAATCCTTGCGCCTATGCGATGAAGCAAAAGACAAATGAAAAATGCCCGGCGCCAGGCGCCGGGCATTTTTTGGGCTGCAGGCGTTTGCCGGCTTATTGTTCGAAGTAGGTGTACTTGCCGTCGTCACCCTTCTTCCAAGTGTAGATGACGTAGTCGGGACGGGTGATGTCGCCCTTTGCGTCATAGCCGATGTCGCCGATGGCGGTCTTCCACGGGCCACTCTTCTTGATCTCTTCCGCAACCTTCTGCGCGTCGTCGGAAGAGCCGACCTTGTTGGCGGCGGCGGCGACGATCTGCAGCGCGGCGTAGGAGTAGAGCGTATAGGCTTCAGGCTCGAAACCGGCGGCGCGGAACTTCTCCACGAGTTCCTTGGCGTTCGGGTTCTTGCGCGGATCGGGGGCGAATGTCATCAGCGTGCCGTCGACGGCATCGCCGGCGATGGAGGCCAATTCGTTCGACACGATGCCGTCGCCGGACATGAACTGGGCCTTGAGACCCTGATCGGCGAGCTGGCGCATAATCAGGCCGGCCTCGGTGTGCAGGCCGCCATAGTAGACGACGTTGACGCCGGCATCCTTCATCTTGGCGATCAACGCCGAGAAGTCCTTGTCGCCGACATTGATGCCCTCATACATGGCTTCGGTCACGCCATCAGCATTGAGTGCCTTCTTGGTTTCGTCGGCGAGACCCTGGCCGTAAGGCGTCTTGTCGTGGACGACGGCGATCTTGCCGTCCTTAAAGTGCGCGGCGAGGTAGTCGCCGGCAACCTTGCCCTGCTGATCGTCGCGTCCGCAGGTACGGAACGTGTTCCACAGGCCCCGCTCGGTCAGCTTCGGGTTGGTAGCGGAAGGCGTGATGACGAGAATGCCGTTCTCGGCATAGACCTCTGACGCCGGAATGGTGACGCCCGAATTGAAGTGGCCGACGACATATTTGACGCCATCGGCGACAAACTTGTTGGCGACCGAGATGCCCTGCTTCGGATCCGACACGTCGTCGCCGACCTCGATCTTGATCTGCTCGCCGTTAATGCCGCCAGCCGCGTTGATATCGGCGGCAGCCTGTTCGGCGCCCTTCTGCAACTGCGCGCCGAATGCTGCGTTCGGACCAGTGATCGGACCGGCAACGCCGATCAGGATGTCAGCCCACGCGCTGCCGCTGAACGCGACAAGCGCGATCACGGCGACGGCGGACAAGAGTGACTTTTTCATGTAAAACGCTCCCATTTACCGAGTGGGCGTGGATGTTTCTTTCATGCGATGCCCACTCTTACTCGCAGAAAAGGTACTTTGCCGATTTTCAGGCACTTGTCACGCCGATTCATCCCCGAGACGACGTTAATGATGAACGTCACCTTTTGGTTTCCAGCTCAAAAGCGATGCTCTTTCATAGAGCCAATTATACTGCGTTACCATCTGATTGGTGCGCGTGTATTGATAACCGACGAAACCCAATATCATCAGCACTATGGTGTCGACGACATAATAATGCAGCGAGAACATCGTGCCGCCGAACAGCGCGTGGTGAATGAACCTGACGGCGATGCCCAGGCCTAGGATATAGGCGAACAAATGCCCAAAGCCGCGCCATGTCTGGGCACTGGCCTTGCCCGTCATCCACACTGCCCACCCGCCAAGCAGGCAGGTGACGAAGAAGAATTGCCAGATCGAGGGTTCCTCATAGAGAATGCCCTGCATGATTGATGTCTCCTGAACTCAGTGGTGACCGCCTTCGAGATAGGCGGCGCGCACTTCCGGATTGGCAAGCAGTTGCTTGCCGGTGCCGCTCATCGTCACATTGCCGTTGACCATGACATAGCCGCGCGTGGCGAGCTTTAGCGCCCCGAAGGCGTTCTGCTCGACCAGGAACACGGTCAGGCCCTGCGTGCGGTTCAGCTCGCGAATGGCGTCGAAGATCTGCTTGACGATCAGCGGCGCCAGGCCAAGCGACGGCTCATCCAGCAAGAGCAGCTTCGGCCGGGCCATCAGCGCGCGGCCGATCGACAGCATTTGCTGCTCGCCGCCGGACAGCGTGCCGCCACGCTGGGCAATGCGTTCCTTGAGGCGTGGAAACAGCGTGAACACCTTCTCGACGTCCTCGTCATAATGCTCGAGGTTGTCGAGGCTGGCGCCCATTTGCAGGTTTTCCATCACCGTCATGCGCGGGAAGATGCGCCGACCCTCCGGCGACTGGGCGATGCGCATGCGCGCGATCTCATGCGTCGGCAGTTGGGTGATGTCGGTACCGGCGAATGTGATGGTACCCGCGCGGGCGCGGGGAGCACCGAAGATGGTCATCATCAGCGTCGACTTGCCGGCGCCGTTGGCGCCGATCAGCGCCACGATCTCGCCCTGGTTGACGGTGACGTCGACGCCGTTCAGCGCCCTGATGTTGCCGTAGTAGGTCTGGACGCCCTTGATATCGAGCAGCGTTGTGCCGGCCATCATTTACGCCCTCCACGCCGATTGGAGGTGCCGGGAGTTTTCGACTTCGCCGGAGCCTTGCCCGGCTTTGCCGTGGAAGATTTCGCGGCCGATTTGGCTTTGGCCGGCGATCCGGACTTTGCAGCAGCGCTCGACCTTGCATCGATCTGGCCGGCCTTCGAAGCGCCCTTTGACACGGTGACGCGCTCGCCCTCGCTGTGGCCGACCGTGTCGGTAACCGGTCCGGCGAGATACGAAGACGATGTGCCTGGGCCGTGGGCGGCATCCGGACCCGTATCCAATTGCTCGATGACGTCTTCGTCGCCGACTTCGCTCAGCACTGTCTCGACCTCCTCGTCGTCAACACCGAGATACGCGGCGATGACGCGCGGATCGGTCCGCACCGATTGCGGACTGCCGTCGGAGATCTTGCGCCCATATTCGAGCACCACAACGTGGTCGGAAATCTGCATCACCACGGACATGTCGTGCTCGATCAAAAGGATCGACGTGTTTTTCTTGATGTCCATCAGCAGCGCATTGAGCGCCGCCGATTCCTTCGGATTGAGGCCGGCGGCCGGCTCGTCGAGACACAGAAGCTCGGGGCCGGTACACATGGCGCGCGCAATTTCGAGGCGCCGCTGTGCGCCATAGGGCAGATCGCCGGCCGGATCGTCGGCGCGTTCGACAAGATCGGCCTTCTCCAGCCAGTGCCTGGCCAGTTCGACCGACTCCGCCGAGGCCTGCCTATAGCCGCTGAAGCCGAACAGGCCGAGAATGGTATAGCCGGACGCCTTCATCAGCTTGTTGTGCTGGGCGACGAGAAGGTTCTCCAGCAGCGTCATGCCCGAGAACAAGCGGATGTTCTGGAACGTGCGCGCCACCTTGGCGCGCGCCGGGATCTCATGGTTCGGCAGACGTTCGAGCAGGAAGCTGGAGCCGTCGCGCCGGTTGAGCGTGATCATGCCTTCGGACGGTTTGTAGAAACCGGTGATGCAATTGAACACAGTGGTCTTGCCGGCGCCGTTCGGACCGATCAGCGCGGTGATCTCGCCGCGCTTGGCCTGGAAGGACAGGTCGCCGATGGCGACGAGACCGCCGAACTTCATCGACAGATGCTCGACCTGGAGGATGGCGTCGGTCACGGAGGGGCTCGCGTTCATCAGCCGTGCCCCTCCTTGGTGAAGGACCCCGACACGGCCCTGCGAACCTTGAGGAAGGCTGTCGGTTCACGGCTGCCGACGAAGCCGCGCGGCTTCCACAGCATGACGATGACCATCGCCATGCCGAACAACAGCATGCGATAGAGTTCCGGGGTGAAATCGGGGCCGAATATCCGCTTCAGAAAATCGAGTTCACGCAGCGCTTCGGTGCCGCCGATCATCACCAGCGCGGCGACGGCGATACCGACCAGCGAGCCCATGCCGCCGAGCACGACGATGGCGAGGATAATCGCCGATTCCAGGAAGACGAAGGATTCCGGGCTGACGAAGCCTTGCCGTGCGGCGAAGAACGAGCCGGCGAAGCCGCCGAACATGGCGCCCGTGGCAAAGGCGGTGAGCTTGGTGGTGGTGGTGTTGATGCCGAGCGAGCGGCACGCGATCTCGTCCTCGCGCAGCGCTTCCCAGGCGCGGCCGACCGGCATGCGCCTCAGCCTTATTGTGACGAAGGCGGTCAGCAGGCAGAGCCCGAGGATCAGGTAATAGAGGAAGATCTTGTAATAGGCGCCCGATTGGGCAATGCCGAACACCTTGGCGATGTAGTTGGGGTCCGAGACATTGAACGATATCAGGCCGAAGAATGAAACCTTCGGGATGCCGGATATGCCGGCCGAACCGTTGGTCACTTCGCGCCAGTTGATGATCACCAGCCTGATGATCTCGCCGAAGGCGAGCGTCACGATGGCCAGATAGTCGCCGCGCAGGCGCAGCACCGGGAAGCCGAGCATGACGCCCCAGAACGCAGCCATCAGGCCGGCGGCGGGCAGCAGGATCCAGAACGACAGGCCGAAATGCGTGCCGAGCAACGCGTAGGCGTAAGCACCGACGGCGTAGAAAGCGACATAGCCGAGATCGAGCAGGCCGGCGAGGCCGATGACGATGTTCAGTCCCCAGGCCAGCATCACGTAGATCAGGATCTGGATGCCGAAATTGTCGACCCATTTCAGCGAGCCCTGGAAGCCGCCCACCATCGAGCCCGTATAGAGAGCAAGCACCAGCACGACGATGATCGGATAGAGCGCCAGCGCGGTTATGCCGAGCGCCGAAAAATGGGCATGGATGAAGGCACGGAAATAGTAGATCACCCAAGCCAGCGCATAGATGATCGCTAGCGCTCGCACGAAACGTGCATAACCTGCAAGATCCGGCCCCACCAGCCCGTCAAGGGAGCTGGCCAGAAGAATCAGAACGACCGCAATACCGATCGCCGCGAAGAAATATGGTAACCGGAAGAACCGCGTCGCCACACTGTCTGGCAGCAGGCCGGTGGCGACATCGGCGATCTTCTGGTTGGCCATGAAAGGCTGGCCATAGGCGACGTAGAGGAACCGGCCGATCATGGTGGCGATCACCACGGCGGCGAGCAGGCCCCAGCGCTGCACCAGGATCAACTCGTTGGAGATGTTCTGGTCGGTCTTCAGGCCGATGAACAGCACGAACAGGCCAAGCGCGACGGCGCCGGCATAGAGCGCTTCGCGAAAAGCGCGCTGGACCGGGGTGGCGACGACGGTGCTTTCCGGAGACACGGTAACCGCCATGATCTCAGACCTTTTCGACTTCTGGCCGGCCGAGAATGCCGGAAGGCAGGAAGATCAGCACGATCGCCAGGATCGAGAACGCAGCGACATCCTTGTAGTCGATCGAGAAATAAGCCGACCACATGCTCTCGATGAAGCCGATCATCAGCCCGCCGAGCACGGCGCCGGGCAGCGAGCCGATGCCGCCGAGCACCGCGGCGGTGAACGCCTTCACACCGGGCGTAAAACCGTCGGAAAACACCACCACGCCGTAATACATCAGGAACAGCGTGCCGGCGACGGCGGCAAGCGCGGCGCCCATGATGAAGGTGATCGAGATGGTGCGGTCGACGTCGACGCCGAGCAGTGCCGCCATCTTGCGGTCCTGCTCGCAGGCGCGCTGCGCCCGGCCGAGCGAGGTCTTGTTGACCAGATACCAAAACAGCGCCAGCAGGACTATGGTGACCAGGACGATGATGATCTGCTTCAGCGACACGCTGATGCCCGCGATCGAATAAACCTTGGAGACCATCGGCGGGACGGGCTTGTTGCGCGGCCCTTGCGTGACCTGGACGAAATTGGACAGGGCGATCGACATGCCGATGGCGGTGATCAGCGGCGCCAGCCGGAACGAACCGCGCAGCGGCCGGTAAGCCACTTTCTCGATCGTCCAGTTGTAGAGGCCGGTCAAAAGCATCGCCACGATCATCATGATCAGCAGCGCAACGACGATCGGCACCGAATAGAACAACGCACCGAGGATAAGGAAAACGATGAGGGCGGTGAAAGCGCCGACCATGAAGATGTCGCCATGGGCGAAATTGATCATGCCGATGATGCCGTAGACCATCGTGTAGCCGATCGCAATCAACCCATAGATCGATCCCAGCGTCAGCCCATTGATAAGCTGCTGGACAAAATACTGCATGCTGTCGTGGCTCCCCTGGAATGTCGCCCATGCAGACGCATTCCTTTTCGTATTGCCCCTAGTCGTAAAGTTTCGAGCCCGGATTGCAACGTGATTTTTCAATCGCCATGGGTGTTTTCGTCGCACGCCATCGGATTGCCCGTTTTTTCCTATCCGGCCCCTGGACCATCGCGGACCCTACCATTGGCCTAACGCAATGTCTTTGACGATTCAATCGCAGCATGCGCTCCATTTCGAAGAAATCGCCGTCAAAATAAGTTGATGAGCGGGATCGTTGCGCCGTCGAAGGCAATCCGTTTGCGCTCTCTTTCTTTCCCCTGCGTCAGCGTTTTCCTATTTGACGACGAAGCCGTGCGCGAACGGGTCGCGGTCGTCGATGAAGATCGTGTTCAATCCGGTCATCCGCGCCCACCCGCCGATCGACGGAATGATTGCCGGCTTGCCGGCGACGGTGACCTCTTTCTCGACCCTGCCCTTGAACAACGAACCGATGATCGATTCATGGACGAAGTCGTCGCCGACCCCAAGCTTGCCCTTGGCGTGAAGCTGCGCCATCCGCGCCGAGGTGCCGGTGCCGCAGGGCGAACGGTCGATTGCCTTGTCGCCGTAGAAGACGGCGTTGCGGGCATCGGCTTGCGGGTTGGTCGGCGCGCCGGTCCACAATATGTGCGACAGCGTGTTGATGCCGGGATTCTCCGGATGCACGAAAGTATATTTTTCGTTGAGCCGCTGCCGCACCACCGGGCTCCAGGCGATCAGTTCGCCGGCCGAATGGTCGGCCATGTCGCGATAGGTCTTTTGCGGTTCGACGATGGCGTAGAAATTGCCGCCATAGGCGACATCGACGCTGATCTCGCCGAGCCCGGGGCATTCGACCGTCAGTGCCTCGGCATAGAGGAAGGAAGGCACATTGGTGATGCGCACCTCCTCGACATAGTCGCCGACTTGGCTGTACTCCGCTACGACCACGCCCGCCGGCGTATCCAGCCTGAGCACGCCCGGTGTCTTCGGCTTGATCAGCCCATGCTCGACGGCAAAAGTTACCGTGCCGATGGTGCCGTGGCCGCACATCGGCAGGCATCCCGAGGTTTCGATGAACAGGATGGCGATGTCGCAATCTTCACGCATCGGCGGATAGAGGATCGAGCCGGACATCACGTCATGGCCGCGCGGCTCGAACATCAGCCCGGTGCGGATCCAGTCATATTCGGCCAGGAAATACGCTCGCCGCTCCATCATCGTTGAGCCCTTGAGCAAAGGCCCACCGCCGGCGACCAGCCGCACCGGATTGCCGCAGGTGTGGCCGTCTATGCAGAAGAAGGAATTCTTGGCCATGCCGGCTCCCAACTGAATGTCTTCGAACTCAAAACCGTTGCGGGCTGAACGGGCCGAGATCGAGCGATGGATTCTGCCCGAGAACGAGCTCGCGGATCAAGCGCCCGGTCGCCGCAGCCTGGGTCAGGCCGAAGTGACCGTGGCCGAAACCATACACCACCGACGGCGTTTGTTGCGACCGCCCGATCACCGGCAGCGAATCCGGCAGCGACGGCCGGAACCCCATCCATTCGCGTCCATTGGCCGGATCCAGTCCCGGCAGGAATTTCTGCGCCTTTTCGAGCAGCGCTTTCGAGCGCGCATAATTGGGCGGCCTCTCAAGGCCGCCGAGTTCGACCGCGCCGCCGACGCGCAGGCCCGTCTCGAGCGGCGTGATGACGAAGCCATGCCCGGAGAAGATCAATTGCCGCTTTACGTCGAAGGCAGTCTTCGGCAACGTCGTGTTGTAGCCACGCTCGGTCTCCAGCGGGATTCCGTCGCCGAGATGTCTCGCCAGCAGATGCGACCAGGCCCCGGCAGCGATGACGACGTGCTTCGCCCGTCGCCGCGTGCCGTCGGCCGTTGTCAAGATCGCGCCGTCCTGTCCCGCCTTGACACGCTCGATCCGGGCCCTTTCGAACCCGGCGCCCAACCTCTCGGCATAGGCCCACAAGGCCTTTCCAAGCAGCTTGGGATCGGCAACGGTTTTCCACCCCGGCACGAACGTTCCCTTGACGAAGCGCGGCGACAGACCGGGCTGCAGGGCTGTGAGAGCGCTCCCCTCGACATGGCTGAAGCCGATGCCGAAGCGCTGCCTTGCCGCCCAGCCGGTCAGCGAGGCCTTGAACTCGGCCTCGCTGTCGTAGAGTTCGAGCGAGCCGTCCTCATGCAGCATCGGCCGTGTGCCGGAACGGTCGAGCAAGCCCATCCATTCCGCCTCGGCGAGCTTCATCATCCCGGCCTGCGCGGCAAGGCCGGCTTCATAGCGGTCGCTTCGGCCGGCGCGCCAGAAGCGGACCAGCCAGGGCAGCAGCTTCGGCAGATACGCGGGTGGGATGCTGAGCGGGCCGAGCGGGTCGGCGAGCCATTTCGGCAACTGCTTGATCATGCCCTTGTGGGCGAGCGGCAGCACATCGGAGAAGGCAAAGGCAGCGGCATTGCCGGAGCTGGTTTCCTCACAGATCCCCGTCCGATCGAAGATCGTGACGTTTCGCCCCGCCTCGGCCAGAAAGGCGGCGGCGCAGATGCCGATTATGCCGCCACCAATGATGGCGACATCGAGCGTAGCATTATCATTCATTGCCATGCGCCGCGCTGCACATCTGCAAATGCCTTCAAAGCGACCGGATCAGAATGTCGGCAGCTCTGGCCGCACCACCAGCGCATCCCTGACGATCTTTTCGACTGCCTTGCGCCGCTCGCCCGACAATGGCTGGCGCGGCATGCGCACGCGGTCGTTGGTGTTGATCGCCAACACTTCGGCGAGCTTGATGTTCTGCACCAGATAGGTCGAGACGTCGAGGTCGAGCAGCGGCCGGAACCAGCGGTAAATCTTCAACGCCTCCTCGCGGCGGCCCTGTCTCATCAGCTGGTAGATGGCGACGGTCTCGCGCGGGAACGCGGTGACCAGGCCCGCCACCCAGCCGATGGCGCCGACCGACAGCGCCTCGAAGGCGAGATTGTCTACGCCGGTGAACAGGTCGTAGCGGTCGCCGAGGCGGTTGATGATCTCGGTCGAGCGGCGGATGTCGTCGGAGGACTCTTTTATGGCGACGAAGCGTTGGTCCTTCGCCAACTCCTCCATCTGGTCGACGGTGACGTCGACGCGGTAGGCAAGCCGGTTGGAGTAGATCATCACCGGCAGGTCGCCGGCCGCGGCGACGGCGCTGAGTGCCGCGACCGTCTCCTCGGCATTGGTATGGTAGATCGGGCTCGGCACCACCATCAAACCATTGGCGCCTTCCTTGGCGGCGCGGCGCGCGATCGCCGCCGCCTCGCGTGTACCGGCCTCGTTGACCGTCAACAGCACCGGTTTGTTGCCGGCGATCTTCTGCGCGGTCTTCAGCACCGCGATCTTCTCGTCGTGCGACAGCATCGGGCCTTCGCCGAGCGACCCGCAGACGATGATGCCGTCACAGCCGGCCTCCATCTGCAGCGCAAAGCAGCGCTCCATCTCGGCATGGTCGAGGCCGTCGTCCTCGGTGAATTTGGTCGTAACGGCGGGGAAGACTCCGGCCCACATGTCGATCGCTCCATCTGATATATCAGCCGTATATTTCTTAAGAAGCCGGCTGTCAACGTTGAATCTGATGTGATATATCAACAATATATCAGGAGATGTCGCATTGGTATATGACAGACCTGGCTCCGAGCCGGCGACCGCGAAGGCCTACCGCAGGCTCGAGCACATGATCGTAACTCTCGAACTGGCGCCGGCGAGCTTCATCACCGAGGGGGCGCTGATCGACAGGCTCGGCCTCGGCCGCACCCCGGTGCGCGAAGCGATCCAGCGGCTGGCCTGGGAGGGGCTGCTCGAGGTCCGGCCGCGTGCCGGCATTGCCATTGCCCCGCTTCACCCTGGCGACTGGCTGCGTGTCCTCGACGCCCGCCGTGGCGTCGAGGTGGTGCTTGCCCGCTCGGCCGCCCGCTTCGTCACCCGCGAGGCCGCCGACCTGTTTCATGACGCAGCGTTGGCCATGCAGAAAGCGGTGATTTCGGAAAATGTGTTTTACTTCATCCAGGCCGACAAGGCGCTCGACGAGGCGCTGGCGCTGGCTGCCGACAACCCGTTCGCCGCGCGCCTGGCGGCACCCTTGCAAACCCATAGCCGTCGCTTCTGGTTCCGCTACAAGGCCGATACCGGATTGGCCGAATCCGCCGAGCATCATGTCGCGCTGATCCGTTCGATCCTCGCCAGCGACGAAGAGGCCGCGGCCAAGGACGCCAAGCGGCTGATGGCGCTTTTGCGCGGCCATGCCGAGGCGGCTGCTACGCGCTGAGCCTGCCATTTCGTCATGCGCCCTGGCCGGGCAGGGGCATCACGTTTTCCCAATTGTCGCCGGCCGCGACGATGCAGCTTCTGCCGGCGATATCGGTGACGACGATGGTCCAGGTTCCGGTCTCGGCGACAAAGACTTCCATGACCGCCTCATGACCGATCAGCCCCAAAGCAAACTGCCTTTCCTGGAACTTCTCGCTCAAATGGGCGACGAGCTCGCCATGTTCAACGCAGTATTGATATTGCGCGCCTGCGGTGTTCGTACCCACCGCCAATGCGCCAGCAAGAACCAGGGTTTTCACCCATCTCAACAGCGATTTGCGTGCCATAGGGCACCTCCTTTGCCATCACGTTCCGGCAAAGGAGGGGTTTGACGGCCTCATTTTGCCGGAGCGATTCAGGCCGGTTCCGACGTCATCATCATCGCGTCGTTCCTTTCTGTGTTCCGGTCTGCCATTGGTGGGAACGATTCCAGATGTTCCCATTATGTTCTCGATATATGGTATCGGCAATGGAAAAGCGCAAGCAGGCGCCCAAGCGGGCGCCTGCAGATCCGTTTTACGGCTGTCGCCGAAAAGAATGGGCCACAGGCTGCGCGGCCATGCCGAGGCGCGCAGACCCGTGATAAATCGTTCAGGTGCCTGGCAGCGCCGCTATCGTCATCGCGCTTTCCCAGCCTTCGCCGACTGAAATCACGCAGCTTTGACCTTTTGTGTCGCTGGCGAGGATGGTCCAGGTGCCCTTGTCGGAAACGAAGACTTCAAGCACCACGTTCGGATTGACGACGCCGACCGCGCTTGGGTTTTCATGAAACTTCTCGCCGAGCGCCTTGACCATATCGGCGCGAGCCGCGCATTGCTCGGCAGCCATTGCCGGGACGGCGGAAAGGGCCATCGCAGCGCAAGCTATAGTCGCCATGAGACGTGTCATCTGACACCTCCTTTGCGCCGGACATATCCCCCGGAGCCGTCACCAGCGCCGTTGGTTGATCTGCCAGCGTCTCCTTCGCGGCAGGACTGCAACCTAAGAAGATTGCTGCCTTCTTGGTTCCATCACATTAGTGTTCATGCCGATGAAGACCGCGACAAAAAGGCCCGAGCTTGGTGCCCGGGCCTTTTCTTGCTTTCTGCGATTTGGATCAGTTCATCGTCGGAATGCCGAATTCGGCGCCATCCTTCACGCCGGCCCGCGCGCCCAAGCCGAAGGCGAGGACGCGCAGACAGAAAACCGTCCGGCTAATTCATCGTCGGGATGACGAACTCGGCGCCATCCTTCACGCCGGCCCGCGCGCCCCAAGCCGAAGGCGAGGACGCGCAGACAGAAAACCGTCCGGCTAATTCATCGTCGGGATGACGAACTCGGCACCATCCTTCACGCCGGACGGCCAGCGCGACGTTACCGTCTTGGTCTTGGTGTAGAAGCGGAACGCGTCCGGCCCGTGCTGGTTGAGGTCGCCGAAGGAGGACGCCTTCCAGCCGCCAAAGGTGTAGTAGGCGATCGGCACCGGGATCGGCACGTTGATGCCGACCATGCCGACCTGAACCCGCGAGGCGAAGTCGCGCGCCGCGTCGCCGTCGCGGGTGAAGATGGCGACGCCATTGCCCATCTCGTGCTCGTTGGCGAGCTTGATTGCGTTCTCGTAGGTCGGTGCGCGAACGACCGAGAGCACCGGCCCGAAGATCTCTTCCTTGTAGATGCGCATGTCGGCGGTCACATTGTCGAACAGGCAGCCGCCCATATAGTAGCCGTTCTCGTAGCCCTGCATGGAAAAGCCGCGGCCGTCGACGACCAGCTTGGCGCCTTCCTTGACGCCGGTGTCGACATAGGACTTGACCCGCTCCAGCGCCTGCGCCGTCACCAGCGGGCCGAAATCGGCGGAAGAATCCGTCGACGGACCGACCTTCAGGCTCTCGACGCGCGGCACCAGTCTTTCCATCAGCCGGTTGGCGGTGTCGTTGCCGACCGGGACGGCGACCGAGATCGCCATGCAGCGCTCGCCGGCCGAGCCGTAGCCGGCGCCGATCAGCGCGTCGACGGTCTGGTCCATGTCGGCATCGGGCATGATGATCATGTGGTTCTTGGCGCCGCCGAAGCACTGCACGCGCTTGCCGGCCGCGCAGCCGCGCGAATAGATGTACTGGGCGATCGGTGTCGAGCCTACGAAACCGATGGCCTTGATGTCGGGATCGTCGAGGATGGCGTCGACCACTTCCTTGTCGCCGTTGACGACATTAAGGATGCCCGCCGGCAGACCGGCCTCGATGAACAGTTCGGCAATCCGCATCGGCACGCCCGGATCGCGCTCCGACGGCTTGAGGATGTAGGCATTGCCGCAGGCGATGGCCGGCGCGATCTTCCACAACGGGATCATCGCCGGAAAATTGAACGGCGTGATGCCGGCGACGACGCCGAGCGGCTGGCGCATCGAATAGACGTCGATGCCGGGGCCGGCGCCATCGGTGAACTCGCCCTTCATCATATGCGGCGCACCGATGCAGACCTCGACCACTTCGAGGCCGCGCTGGATGTCGCCCTTGGCGTCGGCGATGGTCTTGCCGTGTTCGCGCGCCAATATCTCGGCCAGCGCGTCATACTCCTTGGCGACCAGCTCGAGGAACCGCATCAGGACGCGTACGCGTCGCTGCGGATTGGTCGCCGCCCAGCCGGGCTGTGCGGCCTTGGCGTTTTCGACCGCCGCGCGCAATTCCGCCTGCGAAGCCAGCGCCACCGTGCCGCGCACCGTGCCGTCCATCGGCTGCATGACGTCCTGCTTGCGGCCGCTGGTTCCGGCGACGCGCTTGCCGCCGATGAAATGACCGTATTCGATCATGGTCTCTCTCCCTGGTTCGTGATGAGGCATTGTCCGCCTTTGCGGGAGCGATGGCAACGCGAGCGAAAACGCAACCGTTGTGCGGAGAATAGACAGCGATTGACGGCAGAGCATCAATTCTCGCAAATAGGAAGAATGCAGGTCCCCAGCAGCAAGGATTGAGATTGAGTTCCTTCACCGCCCCCCTCTGTCCTGCCGGACATCTCCCCCTCAAGGGGGGAGATTGGCTGTCACGCCCGCCTTCGGAAATCTTCACCGCGGCAAGAAAGACGCCTGCGGCGAAACTGCCAATCTCCCCCCTTGAGGGGGAGATGTCCGGCAGGACAGAGGGGGGCACGAAGGAACGCGGTTTTGATCGTTATCGCCAGGACCACCCTCATGAACTGGGATGATGCCCGTATCTTCCTTGCCGTAGCGCGGGCCGGCCAGATCCTCGGCGCCGCCAGGCGGCTGGAGCTTAATCACGCGACCGTCTCGCGCCGCATTGCCGCCCTCGAGGATGCGCTCAGGACAAAACTGTTTCGCCGGCTTACCACCGGCAGCGAGCTGACGCCGGCGGGCGAGCGTTTCCTCGAGATTGCCGAACGCATGGAGGGCGACATGATCGCCGCGCGCTCGACCGTTTCAGGCGAAGGCGACGACGTCTCGGGCACCGTGCGCATCGGCGCGCCGGACGGCTTTGGCGTCGCCTTCCTGGCCAGGCGCCTCGGCGCGCTGACCGCTCTGCACCGTGAGCTCACCATCCAGCTGGTGCCGGTGCCACGCTCCTTCTCTTTGTCCCGGCGCGAGGCCGACATTGCCATCACCGTCGAACGGCCGACGGAAGGCCGCCTGGTGGCGGGAAAGCTGGTCGACTACACGCTCGGCCTGTTCGCGTCGCGGGCCTACGCCGACACCCATGGACTGCCCGGAACCGCCGCCGAGCTAGGCCAGCATACGCTGATCGGCTACGTGCCGGACCTGATCGTCAGTCGCTCGCTCGACTACGCGGCCGAATTCAGCCCTGACTGGCGCACCAGCTTCGCTATTTCCTCCGCGCTCGGCCAGGCCGAAGCAGTGCGTTCCGGCGCCGGCATCGGCATCCTGCACACCTTCGTTGCCCGCTCGATGCCGGAGCTGGTGCCTCTCGATATCGTCGCACCCATACGCCGCGCCTACTGGCTGGTCTATCATGAATCGGTCAGGCCGCTGCGCCGCGTCCAGGTCGTCGCGAGCTTCATTACCAAGGCCGTCGAACGGGACAGGGGTTTGTTCGCGTGAGCCTGCCGGCCGCTGGCTGTCTTAGCTGGTGGGCGTCTTACTTGGCGTATCGTCCGGGCCCGAGATCGCCGACGTCGATCTCGGGCACCCGGCTGGAGATGATGTCGGCCAGAACTTTGGCCGAGCCGCAGGCCATGGTCCAGCCGAGTGTGCCATGGCCGGTGTTGAGATAGAGATTGGAGAAATCGGTGCGGCCGATCAGCGGCGGCCCGTCCGGTGTCATCGGCCGCAGCCCGCACCAGAAGGTCGCCGATCGCATGTCGCCGCTGCCCGGAAACAGGTCGCCGACCGAATGTTCGAGCGTGCGCCGCCGCGATTCGTGCAGCCGCAGGTCGAAGCCGGAAATCTCCGCCGTGCCGCCGACCCGGATACGGTCGCCGAGCCGGGTGATCGCTACTTTGTAGCTCTCGTCCATCACGGTCGAGACCGGTGCGGCGGCGGCGTCCTTGATCGGCAGGGTGATCGAATAGCCCTTGACCGGGTAGACCGGGATGGGCCGCTTCAGCATGCGCATGAACCGTGCCGAATAGCTGCCCATCGCCATCACATAGGCATCAGCGACCATCCAGCCCTTGCTGGTGCTGACGTTGGTGATGCGATCGCGCTTCTTGACGACGCGCCGTATCTCCGTGTCGTATTCGAAGGTGACGCCGCGTGCCGCGCAAAGCTCGGCAAGCCTGTCGGTGAACATCTTGCAGTCGCCGGTTTCGTCGCCGGGCAACCGCAGGCCACCGACGAATTTTTCGCGCACGCCGGCCAGCCCAGGCTCGGCCGCAATACAGCCGTCGGGGTCGAGGACCTCGTAGGGGACGCCATAGGCCTTCAGCACCTCGACATCGCCGCCGACGCCGTCGAGCTGCTTTTGCGTTCGGAAGAGCTGCAGCGTGCCCTTGGCGCGCTCGTCATAGGCGATGCCGGTCTCCTCGCGCAGCGCCTTCAGCGTGTCGCGGCTGTACTCGGCCAGCGGCACCATGCGCGCCTTGTTCAGCGCGTAGCGTTCAGCCGTGCAATTGCGCAGCATCTTGACCAGCCATATCCACATATGCGGATCGAGGGCCGGTCGCACCACCAGTGGACCGTGCTTCATCAAAAGCCATTTGATGGCCTTCAGCGGAACGCCGGGCCCGGCCCAGGGCGAGGCATAGCCGGGCGAGATCTCGCCGGCGTTGGCAAAGCTGGTTTCCAGCGCCGGGCCTTTCTGGCGATCGATCACCGTCACCTGATGACCGGCCTCGGCAAGAAAATAGGCGGTGGTGACCCCGATCACGCCGCCGCCCAGCACGAAGATCTTCATCGTTTGGTTCTCCGCGGCGGCATCTCGTCGGGATTCGAGACCGGGATCATCGCCGCCTCATGTCTGCCGGATTCTGTGGCGTCAGCCAAGTGCCGATGCTTAGGGAAAAGACATGCGTGAGGACAACAACCTTGCGTCCTAGCCACTCACATAGCGCCGGTGGAAACGGTGGCCGAGACTGGTCAAGACCTCATAACCGATGGTGCCGGCTTGGCCGGCTACCTGGTCCACCGTCTGCGACGACGGTCCGATGAGTTCGACGAGGTCGCCTGCCTTCAGCCTGCCGGGCGGCAATGCGGAAATGTCGAGGATGATCGAATCCATCGAAACCCGGCCGACGAAGGGCAGCCGCACATTTTCGAGCCAGGCGGAGGAAGCGGCGCGTCGATGCCAGCCATCGCCATAGCCGAGCGAAATCGTCGCCGCGGCAAGCGGAGCCTTGGTGTGGAAAGTGTGACCGTAGCCGACACCGGCGCCGGCCTCCAATATCCGCGTCTGGATGACCTTGGCTTGCAATCGCACCACCGGCAGCATCGGATTGTCCTTCGCCGGCGTCGGATTGACGCCATAGAGAGCGGCACCCGGACGAACGAGGTCGTAGTGATAGCGCTGCCCGAGAAAAATGCCTGATGAATTGGCAAAGGAAGCCGGCGCTTCCGGCAGCATCCGGCGCAGCCGTTCGAATTCCAGCCGCTGCCGCTCGTTGGCCGGCTGCTCGGGTTCATCGGCGCAGGCGAGATGGCTCATCACGAACGTCAGTTGGACACCGTCGAAAGCCTGCGGATCCTGCGCGACTGCCTGCACCTCGGATGGCGTCATGCCGAGCCGCGACATGCCGCTGTCGACCTGGAGGGCGGCCGGCAACTTACGGCCCACCCGCCCGGCCATCTCGCGCCATGCCGCGAGTTGGCTGACGCTGTTGAGTACGGTGCAAAGCCCTGCCGCAACCGCTTCCCTTTCCGCACCCGGCGGAATGCCGTTCAGCACATAAATGGCCGGGTCTGAGCCGAGCGCCTTACGCAGCAAGATGCCGCCGGCCAAATGCGCAACAAAGAAAGTATTACAGCCCTCACCCATCAGCGCCGCCGCCACCGGCGCCGCGCCAATCCCGTAACCGTCGGCCTTGACCACTCCAGCACAGCCGACGCCGCCCAGCCGCGCCTTCAGCCGCCGGTAGTTCTCACGGACGGCGCCGAGATCGATGGTCAGGATCGCCCCTGCCGCGGCTTCGCTGATCGGTTCGCCCAGGGTGACGGTCGGCGGAAGAGATTTGCTGGAGATGTCGCTCATGCCGACCTGTTTTAACGGAAGGCCGGCGGCTACGCCACCAGGTGCCGGAACGCCGCCACCACGTCTTCGTAGACCTTGCGCTTGAACGGCACGATCAGGCCGGGCAGTTCCAGCATCGGCCGCCACGCCCACCGGTCGAACTCGGCCTTGTGGCCACCCGGCGGCGGATTGATCGCGATCTCGCTTTCGTCGCCGTGGAAACGGAAGGCAAACCATTTCTGCGTCTGGCCGCGATATCGTCCCTTGAAGGCGACGCCGACCAGATGCGCCGGCAGGTCGTATTTGATCCAGTGCGGCGCCTCGGCCAGCAGCGACACCGAGCGCATGCCGGTCTCTTCGTAAAGTTCACGCGCCGCCGCGGGCAGCGGCTCCTCGCCATCATCGATGCCGCCCTGCGGCATCTGCCAGAGCTGCGTCGTTCCAGCGAATTCGCTGTCCGGCTCGGCAATGCGACGGCCGACCCAGACCAGGCCGGCCTCATTGAGGACCATCACCCCTACGCAGGGCCGGTAGGGCAGCGTCTCGGGCTCAACGAGCTTGTTCTTTGTCATCTCAGCCTTTTTCCGGATCTATGGCCACCGCCGAAACCGGCACGATCTCGATGCCACGCTTCTTGGCCTCGGTCACCCAGGAAGACACGGTATCCACCGTCAGGTCGAAAGCCGAGCCGATGCCGACGGCAAACCCTTTCGCCCGTGCCGTCGCTTCCAGCCCATCCAGTTTCTTCAATATGGCGCCGCGGTCCTGCACCGCATCGATCGCCGTATCGCCGCCGACGAACGGCACGCCGTCCTTCAGCGCCAGTTCGGGTGCCAGGCTGCGCGCCGACGAACCGTCGTCGACATAGGCCAGACCACGCTTGCCAAGCTCGGCCATCAACGGCCCCATCGCCGTCGCGTCGGCCGAAAAGCGGGCGCCCATATAGTTCATGACGCCGGTGTAGTTGGTCGTTCGCGACAGCGCCCAACGCAAATTCTTCAAATTCTCGTCCGGCGTTGCAGCCACGGTCAGCGTGTTGCGGCCGGGATTGACGTTCGGATAGTCGAACGGCTCAAGCGGTACCTGCATGATGACCTCATGGCCGCTCTGCCGCGCCACCTGCATCCAGCGGCCGATGCTGTTGCCTTGCGGCGCGAAGGCCAGCGTCACTTCCGCCGGCAGCTTGGCGATGGCTGCCTGCGTGCCGGTCTGCGACACGGCAAGACCGCCGATGACGAGCGCGACGCGTGCACCGCGTGCGCCGGACCACGGCCGCGCATAGACATCGAACGGGCGCCGGCCGTCGGCGGCGCGGATCGGCAGCGGACCGGTCTCGCTGGCCTCGATCAGTGCCTTGTCGGGAATGTGCGCGATCCTGAGGTTCTGACCGATCGTCGAAGGGTCGCGGATGACGATGGCCGCCTCGGGTGGAGCGTCGCCCCCCTCGGTCTGGACATGGATGATCTGCGGACCGCCCGTCTTCGGCCCGCTTATGTTGGTCCCGCTTGCGTTGCTTGGCGCAGCCATTTCGGGCGTCGCCTTGGCGGGCGCGGCGGCGGTATCCGCCGCCGGCGTCGTCGGCGTCGAAACGGCTACTTCTTGCAGCTTCCGGAACGGCTTGTCTCGCAAGGCGATGGCGCTGGAGACGCCGACCACGGACAGCACGACAAGCGCGGCCGCGACCGCACCGGCGCTGATCCCGCTGCCTGAGCGCGGCAGCCGGATCGCCTGTCCGAGAGGTCGTTCTATGTCCTTGCCGATATCAGCCAAGCCCGCACCCCCGGCGCGCATCCCCGAAGTGAAACCTTCTCCGGAGGCGCAAAATCCAAAATGTCGGCGCGTCCCCTTGCTTCACTGGACGCGCAGCATGCCGGCCGCGGCCCCCGAATCAAACTGCCGGAGCCTCGCGGCCCCGGCAGCATCGCATCGCTTCGCTCAGGCAGCCAGACCTGTTTGGCCCGGCTTGCCTGCCCTTACTGGTTCAACACGGCCTTTTGCGGATTCGGCGGGAACGCCGGATCCGTCTTCTGGCCGCGCAGCAGCTGCTCGGCATAGATGAGCTGCAAATCATCCTTGGGTTCCGGCGGCACATAGGCGGCCGAGCCCGAACCGGTGGTGCTTTCGTCGGCGCCCTTGATATGGCCCTTGAGGTCCGATTCGCCGCGCGTCAGGTCCCTGCCCTGCAGTTCCGCCGGCAGCGGCTGGTCGACCTTGATGTCGGGCGTGATGCCCTTGCCCTGGATCGACTTGCCGGACGGCGTGTAATAGAGCGCCGTCGTCAGCCGCAGCGCCCCGTTCTCGCCAAGCGGGATGATGGTCTGCACCGAACCCTTGCCGAAGGATTGCGTGCCGACCACCGTGGCGCGGCGCAGATCCTGCAGCGCGCCGGCGACGATTTCCGAGGCACTGGCCGAGCCGCCATTGACGAGCACGATCAGCGGCTTGCCGCCGATGTCGTCGCCGGCCCGCGCGTCGAAGCGGGTGACGTCCTTCGGGTCGCGGCCGCGCGTCGAGACGATCTCGCCGCGGTCGAGGAAGGCATCCGACACGCTCACCGCCTGGTCGAGCAAACCGCCCGGATTGAGGCGCAGGTCGAGCACGTAGCCCTTGAGCTTGTCGTTCGGCACCTGCTTCTTGATGGTGTCGATGGCATTCTCGAGGTCGTCATAGGTTTTTTCGGTAAAGGAGGTGATCTTCATGTAGCCGATGTCGTTTTCGACCCGGAACTTGACCGCCTTGACCTTGATGATATCGCGCACGACGGTCAGTTCGATCGGCTTGTCGGCGCCCTGGCGCAGGATGGTGAGCTTGATCGGCGTATTGACCAGCCCGCGCATCTTCTCGACGGCGTCGTTGAGCGTCAGGCCGCGGACCTCCTCGCCGTCGATCTTGGCGATATAGTCGCCGGCGAGCACGCCTGCCTTGGCGGCCGGCGTATCGTCGATCGGCGTGATCACCTTGACCAGGTCGTTCTCCATGGTGACCTCGATGCCGAGGCCGCCGAATTCGCCCTTGGTCTGCACGCGCATGTCCTGCGCTTCTTCGGCATTCATGTAGGAGGAGTGTGGGTCGAGCGACGACAGCATGCCATTGATGGCATTTTCAACCAGCGACTTGTCGTCGGGCGGCGTCACATAATTCGCCCGTACCCGTTCGAAGATATCGCCGAAGATCGCCAGTTGCTTATAGGTCTCGGAGCCCGCAGCCTTCGCTGTCGAGCCGGGCGCGCCATAGACCAGGCTCATCGCCGATGCACCCATCAGCGCACCGGCAAACAGAAGCGACAGTTTCCGCATCATTCACGTCCTTCCAGAAAAACGGTCCGCCCACCATGGGGCCGGATCGACGGGTTTTCCATCCTTGCGGAACTCGACATAGAGCTCCGGCGTGGCATTTCCATTCTTCGATGCCGAGGTGCTCGCCACCCGGGCCTCTCCCATCGCGCCGACCGGCTCACCTGCGAGCACCGACTGGCCAGACGCGACGCTGATTCTGCTCATCCCCGCCAGGACGACATGATAGCCGTCACCCGCATTCAGGATCAAGAGTTGACCGTAAGAGCGGAAAGGCCCCGCATAAAGCACATTTCCATCCGCCGGCGCTGTGACGATGGCTCCCGATTGTGTCGCAACCATGTCACCGAGCATCACCGCGCCGTTACCGTCGTTGGCCCCGAAGCGCCGCTTGATCCTGCCGGTGACCGGCAGCGCGATCTGCCCTTGAAGCGCGGAAAACGGCGCGGCAGCGGTGAGCCTGTTGCTCTCCGGCACCGGCAGCGAGGCCAATTCCGTCGGCGCCGCAGCCGATGCCGGGCCCTTGTCGGCGTCGGCCGTCTTTTGCTCGGCTGCCTTGGCCGCATCCGCCGCCTTGCGGGCCCTGTCGGCCTCGAGCGAGGCGATCAGTTCTTTCAGGCTGCCGGCCTTGGCCGCCAGCGTCGCGGACCGCTGCTTTTCGGCGGCCAGCGCGGTTTGCGTATCGGCGGCGAGCTTCTGCTTGGCTTCGAGCAGCATGCCGAGCCGCTTTTTTTCCGCCGCCTGCTCGCCGACAGCTGCCGTCAGCCGCGCCCGCTCGGCCTCGATCGAGGCCGTCACCCGCGACTGCTCCTTGAGGTCGGCCAGCAACATGTCGGTCTGCTGGCGCAGTTCCGGCACCACGGCACCGAGCAGGATGGCGCTGCGCACCGACGACAATGCGTCCTCCGGCTTGACCAAGATCGCCGGCGGCGGATTGAGCCCCATGCGCTGCAGCGCGCCGAGCACTTCGGCCAGAACGTCGCGTCTGGCGGCCAGTGAGGCGCGGATCTTCTGCTCCTGCGCCTTCAGCCCTTCCAGCTTGCCGCCAATGTCCTCGATGTCCTGGCCGAGCTTCTGCTCGGTCATCGCCGACTGGATCAGCGCCGCGGTGATCGAGGCGTGGTCCTTCTTGACAGCCGCTATGTCGGCGGCGAGCTTGGCCAGCCGCTCGGACGACAGCGTGATCTCTTTCGATACTTTTTCGTATTCGGCGCGGCTCTGGTCCGGGTCGGGCGCCAGGTCGAGCGTGTTCTCGGCCCGCGCGACGCCGAGCGAAAGCGCGATCGTCGCCACGGCGATGCCGTAGCGCACGCGCCAGGAGCCCGTTCGTGATTTCCAGTCTTCAGACATTGAAGCCTAACTCTATGCGCGGCTTCGTTAACGAACCATCAACCATGTTCGAGCCCCGGCCGTCATCGACAAACCCCATGAGCCCAAACTGTCGATGAGCATTGGGGCAAAAATCCGGGCAGCTGGCATCAATTCGCCGACGGAGCCGAGTTCATGAACGATGGTAGGGGTGACCGGAAAGGATCGTGGCCGCCCGGTAAAGCTGCTCGCCCAGCATCACGCGGACCAGCTGATGCGGCCAGGTCAGCGCGCCGAGCGACACCGTCAGATCAGCCAGGTCGCGCAGCGACTGGTCATGGCCGTCGGCGCCGCCAATGGCGATCACCAGCGCCTTGCGCCCGCCATCGCGCAGCGAGCCTATGCGGCCGGCGAAATCCTCGGAGGAAAGGTTCTTGCCGCGCTCATCGAGCAGCATCAGCGCCGTGCCCGGTTGCAAGTGCGTCTGCAGCTTCTGGCCTTCCTCGCGCCGGCGCTCATTGGCCGTCTGCGCGCGACCTTCCGCAATCTCGACGATCCCGGCGAATTCGAGGCCTACGGCAGGACCGCTCCTGGCAAAACGCTCGAAATAGCGGTCGGCCAACTGCTTCTCGGGGCCGGCTTTCATTCGGCCCACGGCATGAACCGTAATCTTCATCCCTGCCTCGAAGAGCCGCTGATGCATGTCGGACGACGACATGCATCAAGACGAATACGGCTCAGTGGAGGGTCTCCTCCTCGAGATCGGGCGCCTGCCACATCTTTTCGAGATTGTAGAAGTCGCGGACCTCGGGACGGAAGACATGGACGATGATGTCGCCCGAATCGATCAGGACCCAGTCGGCGCCAGCCAGCCCCTCGACGCGCGCCGTGCCGAGCCCGGCATCCTTCAGCGCCTTGAGGAGATGATCGGCAACAGCCGAGACATGACGGTGCGATCGGCCCGATGCGACGACCATGTAGTCGCCGAGGCTCGATTTTCCCTGAATGTCGATTGAGACGATATTTTCGGCCTTGGAGTCTTCCAGACTGGCAAGGACTGTCTTGATGGCGCGGGACACGGCGTCGTTTACGCTGATCCCGGCCGGCGAAGGCACGATGTCGGCCTTCTTCCGCAGTGCTGTTCTCAGTGTATTTCCTTTCGCAGCAAGAACAACCAAATCACCTCTGAAATCAGGTGACACTGCTTAGATAGGCAGAGTTAGGTTGCAGTTTCAAGACACCGCTCACAAGCAGACGCCCGGTAACGGCCGAATTTGCGGCTTTTCCGGACCAGAAATTCGGAACCGCCTCGTCCCGCAGCGGTTATCGGCTCATCCACGAACCGGAATCCCGACATGCAGATCGATCCCCAGAACGCCCTCTTCACCGTGCAATCCGGCCTTGCGCAACTCAGCACGCTGATCGTCTCCTACTCGCTTTCGGCGGTCGGCGCCGTCATCCTGCTGGTCATCGGCTACATCGTCGCCGGCCTCGCCGAGCGTTCGATCTATGCCGGCCTCGGCCATATCAGCGGCTTCGACGAAACGCTCCGCCATTTCTTCTCGCAGGTCGTCCGCTACGCCATCCTGGGACTGGTCGTGATCATGGTTCTCGGCCAGTTCGGCGTGCAGACGGCTTCGATCATTGCCGCTATCGGTGCCGCCGGCCTGGCCATCGGCCTGGCGCTGCAAGGCACGCTGCAGAACATTGCCGCCGGCATCATGCTGCTGGCGCTGCGGCCGTTCCGCATCGGCGAATATGTCGAAGTCGGCGCGATATCCGGCACCGTCGAGGAGATCGGGCTGTTTGCCACAACGCTGAGGACGGTCGAAGGCGTCTACGTGCTTGCACCCAACTCGACCCTGTGGAACCAGCCGGTCCGCAACTTCACCCGCAACGGTGTGCGTCGCGGCGACATCACGCTCAGCATCGGCTCCTGGAACGACATCGATTTTGCGCAGAAGACCATGCTTGGCGTTGCCGCCGCCGACCGGCGCGTCAGGCGGCAGCCTGCGCCGATCGCCTTTGTCGCGACCGTCGGCGACAGCACCGTCGCCATCAGCTTGCGCTACTGGACGGCGGCTGCCGATTTCTTCGCGGCCCAGATCGACCTCACCAAAGGGGTCAAGCAGGCGTTCGATGCCGAAGGTCTTTCAATTCCGGCGCCGGCGCCACAAGCGCCGCAGCCGGAGGCCTCAGCCACGCAGCAATAGAGCGTTGCAGCCAGCTGGCAGGATGCCCCTCAAAGCTCTCCGCGCCCGCGCTGATCTTCGGGCGCGAAGGCGAGATCGACAGGCAACGGCGCCTGCGCCGTCATTGGCGCGAAACTCCCGGTCTCGGTGGCGGGCACCGGCCGAACCATGACGACGCGCCAGAGAACGAACAGGCAGTAGGCGGTGGCAATGACGATTGCCACATAGATGAAGGCCTGCGTGCCGTAGACGGCGGAAAGTCCGGTCACAATGCCGGGTACGACGAAGCCGGACAGCGACCAGGCAAACAAAAGCGAGCTCGACAGCGCCACCATGTCGTCCTTGCCGGCGCGGTCGCCGGCATGGGCGCTGGCAAGCGAATAGATCGATTCCGAGGCGCCATCCCAGACCACATAGATGACGAGCAGCGCCGCCAGCGCGCCGCCGTCGAAACCGAGGGCAAACAGGCCCGCCGCGGCGGCAAGCGCCGACGCCGCGATCAGCACAAAGCGCCGGTCGGTGCGGTCGGAAATCCAGCCGAGCGGAATCTGCAGGATCAGCGTGCCGACTGGCATTGCCGAAAGCAGCAAGGCGACGTCGGCCTGGCTGTAGCCCTTGGCCGTGGCATGGATCGGCGCAAAGCCCGAGATCGTCATCGACAGGCCGCCGACGGCAAGCATGCCGGCAACGCCGACCGGCGATATCCGCCAGGCGCGGCCGAGCGCCACGGACGCCGCTTGCGGCGCCGGCGGCTGCGCAAGCCGCGTCAGCCCGACGGGAAGGATCGACAGCGCGGTGAAGGCAATGCCGATCAGCGGCGCGTCGGCCGTGCGGATATCGATCAAAGCCAGCGTCGAATAACCGACGCCGAGCCCGGCGACATAGGCAACGTAGAAGATGGCCATGACCCGGCCGCGGATGGCGTTGGCGACGACATCGTTCAGCCAGCTCTGCGCGACGATGAACAGGCCGCATATGGCAAAGCCGTAGAGTGCCCGTGCAGCGATCCATGGCAAGGGGTGCGGCCCGGCGCCGACCGCGGCGTTGGACAGCACGATCAGTGCCGATAGCACCATGAACACGCGGGCATGGCCGACACGCCGCACCAGCGGCCCGGTCAGGATGCAGCCGGCAAGGCCGCCGGCCGAAAGGCCGGTGACGATCAGCCCCGCCCATGTCGGATCGAAGCCCTCGGCGCCGAGCCGGACTGGGATATAGGCGAACATCAGCCCATTGCCGACGGCGATCAGCGCCATCGACAAAAGGATGCTGGCAATGGCGATCGACGGCGCCGGCTGCCCTAGACCGTTCTTGTCCTGGTCGCGCTCGAGAATCGTCATGACCGAGGATCGCCCATCAAGCAGGTCAAGGCAGCGGCAAAAGCGACATCACCGGACTTGCCTTCCGCGCCGGTTCAGCCCTTTGCCACCTTGCGGATCGCGCTCGACGACAGCGACGAACGCGGGCCGTGGATGAAGGTCCAGGCCGGCGCCGTCATGCGGGCGAGCCGCGGTGCGTCGCCTTCGTCGACGCGGGCATAGTCGAACGTCTTGGCGACCACCGACG
Organism: Mesorhizobium sp. M0106; assembly: GCF_040322715.1. NCBI lineage: Bacteria > Pseudomonadati > Pseudomonadota > Alphaproteobacteria > Hyphomicrobiales > Phyllobacteriaceae > Mesorhizobium > Mesorhizobium sp. M0106. The sequence goes on from NZ_JAMYUA010000015.1 coordinate 96,157, forward strand.
ACAGGAACGACAGCGTCGCACCCGGCCGGTCGACCACCGCGATCGGAAACGTCATGACGATGCGGCGCCAGCGCTGCCAGCGGTGGAAGTCGCGAAGCGAGTCGGCGCCCATGATCCAGACAAAATCGACGCCCGGGTTCCGCGCCTTGACCAGCGCCAGCGTGTCGGCGGTGAAGCGGACGCGGTGGGCCGCCTCGAAGGCGGTGACCTTGATCTTCGGGTTCTTGGCGATCTTTTCGGATAGCTGCAGCCGCTCGGCCAGCGGCGCCAGGTCACCGGCATTCTTGAGCGGGTTGCCCGGCGTCACCATCCACCACAGCTGATCGAGCGCAAGCCGTCTGAGCGCGATCTCGGCGACCAGCGCATGGCCGGCATGCGGCGGGTTGAATGAACCGCCGAACAGCCCGACCGCCACGCCTTTCCCGGCATGCGGCATGTGCAGATAGTGGGAGGATACGGATTCCTTACCCTCCCCCTTGTGGGGAGGGTCGATCCGCGAAGCGGAGCGGGGTGGGGGTGTTGCAGAGTTCAGCGTCGCACCCCCACCCGGCTCGCGATGCTCGCCACCCTCCCCACAAGGGGGAGGGTAAGACCGGCGCTCAAGGCCTCACCTGTCCCGACCCGCGTACGCGATATTTGAACGAGGTCAGTTGCTCGACGCCGACCGGCCCGCGTGCATGCATCTTGCCGGTGGCGATGCCGATCTCGGCGCCCATGCCGAACTCGCCGCCATCGGCAAACTGGGTCGAGGCGTTGTGCAGAAGGATCGCCGAATCGACCTCGTTGAAGAACCGGTCGACCGCTGTGGCGTCCTCGGCGATGATCGCCTCGGTGTGATGCGAGGAAAACGTCTCGATATGCTCGATGGCGCCGGCGATGCCGTCGACCAGCTTCACCGCAATGATCGCGTCCAGATACTCGGTCACCCAGTCTGCATCGGTCGCGGGCTGGGCATCGGCATAAAGCCTCAGCACCTCGGCATCGGCATGGATCTCGCAGCCTGCCGCCCGCAAGGCCTCGAGGATCGGCACCAGGTGCGTGCCGGCGGCGGCACGGTCGACCAGCAGCGTCTCGGCAGCACCGCATACCCCGGTGCGCCGCATCTTGGCATTGACCGCGATCTCGACCGCCATGTCGAGATCAGCCGATCGGTCGATATAGAGATGGCAGATGCCCTCGAGATGCGCGAAGACCGGCACCCGTGCCTCGTTCTGCACACGCTCGACCAGGCTGCGGCCGCCGCGCGGAATGATGACCTCGAGATTGCCGGAAAGTCCTTTCAGCATTTCGCCGACGGCGGCGCGATCGGTAGTCGGCACCAGCTGGATGGCATCCTCCGGCAGCCCGGCTGCCTTCAGCCCCTCGACCAGGCAGGCATGGATAGCGGCGGAAGAATTCGCCGAATCCGAGCCGCCGCGCAGGATCACCGGATTGCCCGCCTTGAGGCAGAGCGCGCCGGCATCGGCGGTCACGTTCGGCCGGCTCTCATAGATGACGCCGACGACGCCGAGCGGTGTGCGCACCCGTTCGATATGCAAACCGTTCGGCCGGTCCCATTCGGCAATGACATCGCCGACCGGATCGCGTAACCCGGCGATCTCGCTGATACCGTCTGCCATGGCGCGGATGCGGGCGGAATCGAGCTTCAGCCGATCCATCGACGCTGCCGACAGGCCAGCCTCCCTGCCATTTCTGATGTCGATGGCATTGGCGTCGAGGATGTCCTGCTCATGCCGAAGGATCGCCTGAGCCATGCCGATCAGCGCCGCGTGCTTGCGCTCGGCCGCAGCTATGGCCAGCGGGCGGGCCGCGGCACGCGCGCGGCGGCCGATATCGGCCATCAGCGCCACGGTATCATCCCGGGATTTTTCATGCAGCGTCAGCATGGCTCATCCTCCGCTATGTAACCTGGTCACCGACTACTTGCTCGCCACCGGCATGGCTCACCACAAGATCGTCGCGGTGGATCATCGCCGAACGCGCCTCGTAGCCGAGCACGGTTTCGATCTCGGCCGTCTTCAGGCCAGCGATCCTTACGGCATCGGCGGCATCATAGGCAACCAGCCCGCGCGCGATCTCGCGGCCCTCGGGCGACAGGATCGCCACCGTGTCGCCACGCGCAAAATTGCCGCTGACCAGTTTGACCCCGGCCGGCAGCAGCGACTTGCCGGAGAGCAGCGCGCCGATGGCGCCGGCATCGACGGTCAGCCGGCCGGCCGGTTCGAGCTGCCCGGCGATCCAGGTCTTGTAGCCCTTGACCGGATTGGCGCTCGGCCGGAAGAAGGTGGCACGCTCGCCGCGCTCGATTGCCAGCAGCGGCGACAGCCGCGTGCCCGATGTGATGATCATGGCGGTGCCGGCGGCGGTCGCGATCTTGCCGGCGTCGAGCTTGGTGCGCATGCCGCCGCGCGACAATTCCGAAGCAGCGGCACCCGCCATCGCTTCGATGTCGGGGGTGATGCGGTCGACGACCGGAATGAATCGAGCTTGCGGGTCACGCGCCGGCGGTGCCGTGTAGAGCCCGTCAACGTCGGAGAGCAGCACCAAAAGGTCGGCGCCCATCATGGTGGCGACGCGCGCCGCCAGCCGGTCGTTGTCGCCATAGCGGATTTCGGAGGTGGCCACCGTATCGTTCTCGTTGATGACCGGCACCGCCTTCATCTTGAGCAGTGTCGAAATCGTCGCCCGCGCGTTGAGATAGCGGCGGCGCTCTTCGGTGTCGCCGAGCGTCAGCAGGATCTGGCCCGATTTCAAGCCATTCTTGCCGAGCGCATCCGACCAGGCGCCAGCTAAGGCGATCTGCCCGACGGCAGCAGCAGCCTGACTCTCCTCGAGCTTCAGCGCCCGCTTGCCGAGGCCGAGAATGGTGCGGCCAAGTGCAATCGCCCCGGAAGACACGACGAGAATTTCGGCGCCGCCACTGGCCAGCACGGCGATGTCGTCGGCAAGCGAGGCCAGCCAGTCGCGCTTCAGGCCCGTCGTGCGGTCGACAAGCAGCGCCGAGCCGATCTTGACGGCAATGCGCCGATAATTTTTCAGCGATTGCGCGGCCATGGCTATGTGTTCCAGCGCGTCTCGACCGGCGCAGCGACAGCCTCGCGTGCATCGGCCACCACAGCGATCAGCGCGCGCAACACCGCCTCGACGCCTTCGCCGGTGACCGCCGAAAGCAGCATCGGCGCGCGGCCGGCGGCACGTTTCAGCGAGGCGGTCTTTTTCTTGCGTGCGTCGGCATCGAGTATGTCGACCTGGGAAAGCGCGACGATTTCGACCTTGTCGGTCAGCCCATTGCCGTAGGCTTCGAGCTCGGCACGCACGGTCTTGTAGGCATTGGCCGGATTTTCTTCCTGCGCCGAGACAAGGTGCAGAAGGACGCGCGTGCGCTCGACATGGCCAAGGAAGCGGTCGCCGATGCCGACACCTTCATGCGCGCCTTCGATCAGGCCGGGAATGTCGGCGATGACGAATTCACGACCGTCGATGCGGGCCACGCCAAGGCCCGGATGCAGCGTGGTGAAGGGATAGTCGGCGATCTTCGGCTTGGCCGCGGTGACCGCCGCTAGGAATGTCGACTTGCCGGCGTTGGGCAGCCCGACAAGGCCGGCATCGGCGATCAGCTTCAGCCTGAGCCAGATGTTGAGCTCTTCGCCCGGCAGTCCGGGATTGGCGCGGCGCGGCGCCTGGTTGGTCGAGGTCTTGAAGTGCTGGTTGCCGAAACCGCCATTGCCGCCCTTAGCCAACAGAAAGCGCTGGCCGACGACCGTCAGATCGCAGATCAGCGTCTCATTGTCCTCGGCAAAGACCTGTGTTCCGGCCGGCACTTTCAGCGTTACGTCGGCACCCTTGGCGCCGGTCATGTTGCGGCCCATGCCGTGCGTCCCGGTCTTGGCCTTGAAATGCTGCTGGTAGCGATAGTCGATCAGCGTGTTCAGCCCATCGACCGCCTCGACCCAGACATCGCCGCCGCGACCGCCGTCGCCGCCGTCCGGGCCGCCGAACTCGATGAACTTTTCGCGCCGGAACGACACCGAACCGGCGCCGCCGTCGCCGGAGCGGATGTAGACCTTGGCTTGATCGAGAAATTTCATCGGATTGTATGGTTTCTGTTATTGGCTTTGCGGGATTGCTCTAAACCAAGGCGGGTCGAAGGGCGAGGGCCGTTTTTGCTACTGTAACGTCGCGCGTATCTCTGGACGCGTAGCATTTGGTTGACCCTTGCCGAAAATCGATCCTCGGCTTTCCAAGCGCGAGATGTCGGAATGAAGCTGGTAACTTACAATATCCACTACGGCATAGGCCTCGACGCCCGCTATGATGTCGGCCGTATCGCCGATGCCGTGCGCGGCGCCGACGTGATCGCGCTGCAGGAGGTCACCCGCGCTAACCCGAAGAATGGCGGCCGCGACATGGTGGCCGAGCTCGGCGAGGCGCTGCCCGACTATTTTGCCGTCTACGGCAGCAATTTCGAAGCCGACGCCGGCTCGCGCCTGGAGAACGGCCGCGCCATCACGACCACCTTCCAGCTCGGCAACATGGTGCTGTCGAGGACGCCGATCCATCTGTCGCGCAATCTCCTTTTGCCGCGCAGCCGCAGTGTCGAGGCGATGAACTTCCAGCGCGGCGCGCTGGAGGCGCTGATCGAAACGCCGCTTGGTCCGATCCGCTTCTATTCCACCCATCTCGACCACCGCAGCCCGGTTGAACGGCTGAGCCAGATCCGCTTTCTGCGCCAGCGTCTGTTGAAATACCCGCTCGAGGGCGGCGGGCTCTCCGGCGTCGCCGAGATCGGCTTGCCGGACCTGCCTTGTCCCGACGCCTTCGTCGTCATGGGCGACTTCAACATGCTGGCTGGATCGCCGGAACATGTCGAACTCGCCGGCCAGCCTGACCATGAATTCGGCATGCCGGTGACCGCCGACCTCGCCATCGATGCTGCCACACGCCTCGGCGCTGCCGGCGCCGATCTCGTCACCTGGGTCGACCCCAAGCAGCCGGGCGATACCAGCCGCTACAAGCGCATCGACTACATCTTCACCAGCGCCTCGCTTGCCAAATCGCTGAGGCGCCTGTGGGTCGACCGGCAAGCGGCCGGTTCGGATCACTTGCCGGTCTGGCTCGAGATGACGTGAGCCGCATCCATCAAAAATGCACCCAGTTCCGCAGGCTGGTCCAGGTCTTGCGATCGAGGCGGTAGCGTTCGACCGGCACCTGACCGGCAACGATCGAATTCAGCATGCCCTGGCCGGCATACTGGAAGCCGCATTTGTGGATGACCCGGCGCGAGGCCGGATTGATAACCCGCGTCGAGGCGTGCAGCACCTGGATCGTGGTTCTCTGGAAGGCAAGGTCAACCAGTGCGTGCGCTGCTTCCGTCGCGTAGCCGCGTTTCCAGTGCGGCTCGCCGATCCAGTAGCCGAGCTCCAGCCCACGATCCGTAGTGTTGAGCCCGGCACAGCCGACGAAGGTCTCGGTGCCGGCCAGCGTCAGCGCATAGGCGATTCCGGCCCGGCGCGATGCCGTCATGGCCAGGAAAGCGCGTGCCTCCGCCTCGCCATAGGGATGCGGCATGCGAGCCAGCATTTCCGCGACATGGCGGTTGTCGGCGAGCGCCACCAATTGCTCGATGTCGCTCTCACGCGGGGGCCGCATGACTAGCCGCTCGGTGATCAGGACCGGGCAATCTATCGCGTAACTTTCGTCGTCTGTCGCTTCCGCTTCGGCAACCATATCAAAGTCCTCCAGGCACAAGAAAAAGGGGAGATGGAAACCCATCTCCCCTGATCCATTTCCTGGCTTGGCCAGACACCGGTTCCCGAGATGGGTGCCGGTGTTCTCGTGCGGAACCGGCTACTCCGCTGCCTTCGTCATCGGGTTCACCGATACGTAGGTTCGGCCATTGGCTTTTTTGTTGAAGGTGACTGCGCCAGCTTCGAGCGCAAACAGCGTGTGGTCCGTGCCAATGCCGACATTGGTGCCGGGATGCCACGTCGTGCCACGCTGACGAATGATGATGTTGCCCGGAATCACGGCTTCGCCGCCGAACTTCTTCACGCCGAGCCGCTTGGAATGGGAGTCGCGACCATTGCGCGACGATCCGCCAGCTTTCTTGTGTGCCATCTAACTACTCCGATGCGCCGCGAGGCGCCTAAACGATCTTATGAACGCGTTCGCGTTCCGTTTCAAGTCCGATCCGGCGACGATTGCGCCGGTTCGTTCTACTTCTTCGCCAATTCCTTGGCCTGCTCGCGCCAGTCCTTGATCTGGTCGGCGCTGAACGGCATGTGCTCGTCGATCTTGGCGACGTCCTTGTCGGACAGCTTGGCGATCTGGGCAAAGGTGGTGATGCCCTGTTCGTTGAGCTGGCCGGCGGCGACCGGGCCGATGCCCTTGATCACGGTCAGGTCGTCCGGCTCGCCTTTCGGCGCCTTGAACAACGGCGCGGCGGCTTCGGCAGCCTTGTCCTCGGTCGTCTCGGCTTTGGCTTCCTTCTTCGGCGCAGCCTCTGCCTTCGCTGCTGCCTTCGGCGCGGCTTCAGCCTTCGCCTCGGTCTTGGCGGCGACCTCGGCCTTGGCTTCGGTCTTGGCGGCGGCCTTCTTCGCCGGCTTGGCGCCACCCAGCAGGATTTCGGCGATCCTGACGGTGGTCAAAAGCTGGCGATGGCCGATCTTGCGGCGCGAATTCTGCCGACGGCGCTTCTTGAAGGCGATGACGGTGCGGTTCTTGCCTTGCTCGACGACTTCGGCGGTGACCATCGCACCATCCACGAACGGCGCACCGAACGTGACGTTTTCGCCTTCGCCATGCGCGAGCACATTACCGATCTCGACGATGTCGCCGACATTGGCTTCGAGTTTTTCGATCTTCAGGAGATCGTTGGCGGCAACGCGATACTGCTTGCCGCCCGTTTTGATGACTGCGAACATTTTTTGCCTTTCGCTGTTCGGTCGGCCTTGATGAACCGCTTCAGGCGGTTCGGCCGTCTTTTTGTCAGTCTGCGGGTTCAAAAAACAAGCGGCGCGGAAGACCCCTCCACGCCGATTGCGCGCTGTCCCTAACCGAAGGTTCGGCTTGAGTCAAGGCAAGCGTCGCGGGCAAGCTGCGAATGGGTTAAGCCCAGACCTTGCAAATATCGAGCAACGGCCACCGGAGCCTCGAAGAAGCATGGACAGAAGCTGCGGCGCCGGGGCAGATTGGCCCTTGTAACCTGCCTGTCCAGCCGTTATCTAGTGCGCCGCGCCGGCAACGGCGGACCATGACCGCGGAGAGGTGGCAGAGTGGTCGAATGCACCGCACTCGAAATGCGGCATGGGTGCAAGCCCATCGGGGGTTCGAATCCCTCCCTCTCCGCCACTTCGGAATGTGTCCATTCCGGACCCATAGGTAACAGCATCTCTCATCGCGCCGGTAATGGCTTAAGATGGCACGCTATGCAGCCTTCCGCCGCAATTGGCTCACGCTCAGCCACACCGCCGAAACCAGGAAATACAGGGCGCCTACTGCGGCATAGCCGGCCACGTTGGAGATCGATGGCGGCATCGGCATCCGCGTCTGCGCGATGAAAAACGTGCCTGCCAGTGCTGATTGCCCTCCGCTCAGGATCATCGCCCACTGCGCACCAGAGCTCTTCCAACGGCGGACGGCGGTGCCGAGTTGAAGCAGGCCGGACAGGATCGCCCATAGGCCGAACACGCCGAGCACCCAATTCATGCTCATCTTCAGCGCAACAATGACCGCGAGCGTTGTCGCCACACTGACCACGACGTTGATGGTCTGGGTGCGATTCTGTCCCAATCCTCCGCTGCGCGATGCGTCGACAAAATTGGCCAGGGCATCCCATGCAGGATAAGCCACGAGCAAAACCGCCGCGACCACCCCGGAATGCTGTCCCACCGTAAAGGCAGCCGCCACCCAGACAGCCGAGAATGCCGTCCGAGCGAAGTAATAGAGCTTGAGCCATTGTTCCTGGCTGGCGCGGGAAAGATCGCCATCGTGAATCGTCATTGGATCATCCTTTCGACTAGTAGGTAGGGCTCTCGACGAATGTCGCAGAGTCGTTACGGCTATGGTTAGTTGAGGTCTTAGGGTCGTATTTGGAGGGAACGCAGAGCGAGCCGCTCCAGGAGTGGGCCTGTCACGACGCCGAATATCTTCGGATCGCCATAGGCCCGTGCTGAAAGCATCGCGCCGTGAACGGTCGCCATGAACGCTTCAGCCTCGGCACGAGGGGTGCTCATCAGTCGAAATTGGCCGTGCCGCACGCCGCGCTCCATCACCGATGTAAGCCACCCTGACAGCGAGCGGAAATGCGCCCGGACCTCAAGGCTAACTTCCTCGGGCAGCACGGGGAGCTCGCTTGCCAACAGCGCGCAGATACAAAACGGGGCGCTGGCGTTCGCGATGCAGGCTTCCCAATACCCGGCATAGATCCGCAACTGTTCGAGCGGATCGGATTCGTGAAGTTCGACATTTGCCATCCCCGCTTCAGTTTCTTCGCGATACCGCGCAACCAGCGTCCGAACCAGATCGACCTTGCTTGGGAAATGGTGATGGATGCTCGCTTTACGGATCCCGACCACATCAGCAATGTCGGCATAACTGAAACCGTTGTAGCCGCCAGCGACGATCAGTGAACGTGCACAAGCCAGGATGTCATCAGAGGTGGTAGACAAGTTGCTCATGCTTTTACCTACCTTCTGGTAGGATGGCAGTCAAGCCTCCTTGCAACGCGAGTAGCGTGAAATTGCGTGGCTATGGCGTAGACCTCATTCGATCTTCATTGTTTTCGGCCCGCCATCCATTCAGAAAGCTCCGGGTGTTTTGTCGATCGAGGTAGCCATCCCACTTCGAGGACGAGGCAACACCCTCCGGCCGACCGGACCACCGCTAATAGCCGTGCGGCACTAGGCGTCTGCACCGACTGCGCTATCTCCCCATCGTTAGCTTGTTCTATCGCTGGTTGAAGACTGGGAGGTTTCCATGGATCGGCGACTATTTTTGACAGGAATGTTTGGCATTGCCGGGGCCGCGGCCCTTGCAAGCACGGTTCGGCCAATCAACGCAGTGGCCGGCGTTCCAACTGCCAGAAGCGGCATTCTCGATGAGCTCGAGGCGCCGGATGTTGAGACCTTCGACGACGATGAAACTCAAGCAGAGTTGCAACCAGTCTATCATCGCCGGTGGCACATGCCGCGCCGGCGCCGCCGGCGCGCTTGGAGAAGGGTCTGTCGCGTTTACTGGCGAAACGGCTATCGGCGCAGGCGGTGCTTCCGCAGGCGCGTCTGGGTCTGGTTTCGATTTTAGCAACTGGCCGGCTTGAACCCTGGCCATCGCGGCCGGGGTTTTCGCCTCAGGCGGCCGTTAGCGCCCTTAGGCAGCTTTCCTAAGGGCGCGGAGGAAGCTGACGGTGTTTGCAGGTTTCAGAGCCACCAGCCTACGACTGGACGATACGACGATTTTCGCAAGGGTCGGAGGCACCGGTCCGCCGCTGCTGCTTCTTCACGGTTTTCCAGAAACGCATCTGATGTGGAGGGATATCGCCGCAGCCTTGGCGCTCCGCTTCACGGTGGTCGCCGCCGACCTTCGAGGCTATGGGCAAACCGGATGTCCGGTTTCCTCTGCCGATCATAGCCCATACGCCAAACGCGCCATGGCCGGCGACATGGTTCAGGCCATGAAGCAAATGGGGTTTGAGCGGTTCATGGTTGCCGGGCATGATCGTGGCGGGCGGGTTGCCTATCGCCTGGCGCTGGACCATCCCGACAACGTGCTCAAAATCGCCGTCCTCGACATCATCCCCACCGCCGCAACATGGGATCGGGCGGATGCCAGACTGGCGCTCGGCTTCTGGCCCTGGAGCCTTCTTGCCCAGCCGGAGCCCCTGCCGGAGCGTCTGATCGGCGCGGCTCCCGATGCCGTCGTCGACGATGCAATAACGCAGTGGGGATCGTCGGCGAAAATGGTCTCCAAAGAGGTCAGGAACGCCTATGTTGATGCGCTTCGCGATCCCGCGCATATTCATGCCATCTGCGAAGAGTATCGCGCCGCTGCGACGATCGATCGTGAACATGACGCGTTGGACCGCGCAAACGGTCGTCGCATCGACAGTCCGCTACTGGCGCTATGGAGTGGCGAAGGCGCCCTGGAGAACTGGTATGCGCAAGAAGGCGGGCCGCTGGCCATCTGGAGGAAATGGGCCGACAGAGTGGCAGGACGCGCTGTCCAAGGCGGGCACTTTTTCCCGGAAGAGCACCCCGACAAGACGGCAGCGGCTCTCTCGGAATTCTTTGACGACAAACAGGTCGGTCAGCACAGAGTATTGTAGAGGTCACATGCTTCAGTTACGCGGAACTTCGGGAGCGCTTCGCGGCCTGAGATCGAGAACCCTCCGAAAATCCGCCCGTCCGGCATCAACGTGCTCGATAAGGGAATGAAGGCGATCTCCACGGCCACGCCTCTGATATGCAGCCTCATGTTTGTCGGAAGTTGCGCATCGCCTTTGCCGGCATCCTTTGATGCTGCGAAATACGACAAGATGAGTTGCGTCGAGCTCAACGTGGCGATAGGCGCGGTCGCCGACGAAATGTCGGCGACAGCCATCGCTCGTGGCAAAGTCGTCCACACCAACATTCCGGGCTGGCTGTTGGGAGGGCAGCGTGTCGCCTCGACCGTGGCTGCCCGCCAGAGTGCGAAGATCGAGCGCTTGCGGCAGCAGGAGGCTGCGATTGCCGCGGCGAGACGAAGCCGGTGCTGATTGCGTCACTGAAGTGGGTCTTCAGCCCGCCACCCCGGATTGATGCGCAGCGATCGCGCCGAGGAATATCTCGCCGAAATCCTTGAGCTTGGCGGCGCCGACGCCGTTGACCGCGGCGAAGGCGTCCAGATCACGCGGGCAGCGTTCGGCCATATCGATCAGTGTACGATCCGAAAAGATCACGAAGGCCGGCACCTGGCGTTCCCGGGCAAGACGCAGCCGTACAGCCTTGAGCGCCGCCAGCAGCGCCGAATCCAGACCTTCCGTGCCTGCTGCGGTATCCTCAGGACGTATCTTGCCTCGCGATGACTGGCGCGCGTCCAAGCGATACCGGAATGAAGCCTCGCCCCGAGCCAGCGCACGGCCCTTCTCGGCAATGGCGAGGCCGCCATGGCCGGCTGAGTCCAATGTCAGGAACCCTCCCGCGACGAGTTGGCGAAGCAGCGACAGCAAGAGATTCTTCTTATGCGCCACACCGGTGCCGAAGCTGGCAAGCCTGTGGTGGTTCCTGTCCAGGACCTTCTCGGTCTCATGGCCGAGCAGGACATCGACGACATGGGCGGCGCCGAAGCGCTCGCCGGTCTGTGCGATCGCCGCCAGGATGAGCCGTGCCTCCGCCTCACCATCCGCATGCGGCGCCTGGTCGAGGCAGTTGTCGCAATTGCCGCAAGGCGAAGCACTTTCGCCGAAATAGCCAAGCAGGATCTGACGGCGGCACTGCGTCGTCTCGCAATAACCGATCAGCGTTTCGAGCCGGCCATGCGCGCGCCTTTTGTGCTCAGCCGGTGCGTCCTCGTCTTCGATGAAAAGCCGGCGCATGCGGATATCGCCGAGACCGAACAGCATATGTGCCTCGGCCGCCCGCCCGTCGCGGCCCGCGCGCCCGATTTCCTGGTAATAAGCCTCCAAGCTGCCCGGCAGGTCGGTGTGGAAGACATAGGCGACGTCCGGCTTGTCGATCCCCATGCCGAAGGCGATGGTCGCCACCATCACCACGCCGGACAAGGTCATGAAAGCGTTTTGATTCGCTTCACGCGCGTCCTTGCTCATGCCGGCATGATAGGCGAGCGCGCGTACGCCGCTGCGCTCGAGGAACGCCGCCATCTCTTCGGTCTTTTTGCGCGACAGGCAATAGACGATCCCGCTGCGGCCCACATGGCGCTGCACGAAGTTTAGCAATTGGCGCTTGCTGTCCTGCTTGGGCTCAATGCCTAGCTTGATGTTCGGCCGGTCGAAGCCGAGCACCACGGTATCGACGCGCCCGTCGAACAGCTGCGCGGCAATGTCGGTGCGCGTGGTCTCGTCCGCCGTAGCCGTCAGCGCAATAATCGGCACTTTCGGGAAGATATCACGTAGTCTCGACAATTCTTCGTATTCGCGCCGGAACGCCGGTCCCCATTGCGAGATGCAATGCGCCTCGTCGATGGCGATCAGCCGGACATCGAGCTTGGTCAACGCCTCGAGCATTCGCACGGTCATTAGCCGCTCCGGTGCAAGATAGAGCAGGCGCGTCTGGCCTGCCGCGACACGGCGCCATCCAGCGACATTGGCATCGCGGTCGAGCGAGGAATTGATCGTATCGGCCGCCACGCCGGCAAGGCGCAATGCGGCGACCTGATCCTGCATCAGGGCCACCAGCGGCGAAACGACAATGGTGAGCCCGCCCAGCACCAGCGCCGGGACCTGGTAGCAGAGCGATTTGCCGGCGCCGGTCGGCATGACGGCCAGCACATGGCGCCTGGCCAGCAGCGCCTCCATAACAGGCGCCTGGCCGGGACGAAAATCATCGAAACCGAATACATCCCTGAGGACGCGCCGCTTGGAATCCTCTGCCGGGATGCTCGCTGCTACCTGCATTACAGAACTTTCGGGGATACGACCTGCCGAAATTCCCCGGCGAATCGCCAGGTGATTGCCTGGACAGCAGATTCGAACATTTATCGACCCCTCTGGTCCTGTCCGCGGCACCGCCTGAGGCGAACTTCTCTCTCATTGGCCGATATCGGACCGTCGTTCCAGCCCCTATTCGCTTTGGCTGTGAATATTGCACCGCCTCGGAGCGGTTAATCCTATCTTCACCATCATTCGGCAGGTTCAGGTTCTGCGGTGATGTTTTGAGTACCGCGGCGCCACAAGCGCCCAGGCAACACGCCCGCGTCTCTCCGGAGGCGCGGGTTTTTTTCTGAGAACCGGCTGCCTGATCTTCGGGCCCGCAGCTCAGTCGAGGAAATCGGCGCGGTGCGGCGTGAAGCTGTCGACCAGTCGTCCCGCCTGCAGCGCCTTGACGCCATGGACAAGGTTGGAAGGAACGATGAAGCTGCTGCCGGTTTCCAGGATCTCGGTCCTGCCGTCGATGGTGACTTCGAAGCGGCCTTCGGCGACGTAGCTCGCCTGGACATGCGGGTGCGAGTGCAGCGCGCCGACGCCGCCCTTGTCGAAACCGAACTCGACCATCATCAGTTCGTCGGTGTGCAGGAGCACGCGCCGGCGGTTGCCGTCGGGCGTCGGCGTCCACGCAGCCTCGCCGGCATGCGAGAAGATTTTGGTTCCGGTCATCGTCAGACTCTCATCGTCGCTGTTCATCGTGCCAGCCAGCCGCCGTCCACCGGCACCAACGCGCCATGCATGTAGTTGGACGCTGGCGCCAGCAGGAAGACGGCTGCGTCGCCGATGTCTTCCGGCGCGCCCCAGCGGCCGGCCGGAATGCGCGCCAGGATCGAAGCGCTGCGGTCGGGATCGGTGCGCAGCGCCTCGGTGTTGTTGGTCTCGATATAGCCCGGCGCAATGCCGTTGACGTTGATGTCCTTTGCCGCCCATTCACATGCAAGCAGGCGGGTGATGCCGAGCACGCCGTGTTTGGAGGCGGTGTAGGAGGCGACGCGAATGCCGCCCTGAAAGCTCAGCACCGAAGCGATGTTGACGATCTTGCCGCGCCGTCCCGGCTCGGCAAGCACGCGCCTGGCAAAACTCTGGCTGAGGAAGAACACCGTCTTCAGATTGACGCCCATGACGTCGTCCCAGTCGGCTTCGGTGAGGTCGACCGCGTCGGCACGCCGGATGATGCCGGCATTGTTGACCAGGCCATCGAGCGGCCCCGTATCCGCCCAGACGCGGTCAAGCATCGCCTGGGCGGCGGCATCGTCGCCAAGGTCGCAGAGGACCGCCTCGAAGCGGCCGCCGACAGCCGCAATCTTCTCCGCCGTCTCGTCCATCGCCGACCGGCCGACGCCGACGACCGCGCCGCCTGCGCGCGCGATCGACACGGCGATGCCTTGGCCGATGCCGGTATTGGCGCCGGTGACGAGGATGCGCTTGCCGGCAAGGCTGAAGGCCGAGAGATCGCTCACTTGAGCTCCTCCATCGCCACCAGGTCGACATCGGTATAGTCGACATTATCGCCGGCCATCGCCCAGATGAAGGCGTAGTTGGAGGTGCCGGCGCCCGAATGGATCGACCATCCCGGCGACAGCACCGCCTCCTCGTTGCGCATGACGAGATGGCGCGTTTCGTCCGGCTCGCCCATGAAATGAAACACCCGCGCCGCCTCCGGCAGATCGAAATAAAGATAGGCTTCCATGCGCCGGTCATGCACATGGCATGGCATGGTGTTCCAGACCGAACCGGAGGCAAGCTGCGTCATGCCGACGACAAGCTGACAGGTCTTTACCCCATCGGCATGGATGAACTGGAAGATCGAGCGCTCGTTGGAGGTTGCCTGGCTGCCGAGATCGAGCCGCTTGGCATCGCCGATGCGGATCAGCCGGTTGGGATGGCTCTGATGCGCCGGCGCGCTGAGCAGGTAGAACTTAACCGGCTCAGCCAGATTGGTCGCAGCGAACGACACCTCATCGGTGCCCATGCCGAGATAGAGCATGTCGCGCGCCTGCAGCTCGTAGGATTGGCCGCCGGCTTTGACGACGCCCGCGCTGCCGACGTTGACGATGATCATCTCACGGCGGTCGAGAAAATTCTTGGTCCCGGTCGGCTTGATCGCCTGCAGCGGCAGCGGTGTGCCGGCGGGCATGGCGCCGCCGACGATCATGCGGTCGTAATGGGTGTAGGTCAGGCTGATGCTGCCGGGCCGGAACAGGCCTTCGATGAGAAAATTGTGACGGAGCTCGTCCGTGCCCATCGCCGCGGCAGAAACAGGGTCGATGGCGAAGCGGGAGGTGAAATCGGTATGATTGTCGGTGTGATTCATTGCTGTCCCATGGGGCTGCCTCAATTGCTTATTCAGTTGCCGCGGCCTTGACCGAGTCGGCATAAAAAACCTGGCGCGCATGCAGGCGCTCGCGATAGCGCTGCTGGCTGGCACCGAGATGCGCGCGCATCGCCTCCCGCGCCGCTTCGGCATCGCCTGCCGAGATGGCGTTGAGGATCATCAGGTGTTCGCGCTGTAGGCCGCGCTGGTAGGCGTCGGACTGTGCGAACTCGGTCGACCAGGGCGAGGTCACATCGCAAGGAATGGCGCGCCGGCCGAGCACGTCGAGCATCTCGACATAGAACGGATTGTTGGTGGCGCTGGCGATTGCGCGGTGGAAGGCAAGGTCGGCCGGTCCAGTCGGCTCGCTGTTGAGGAGCAGCCGTTCGAACTCGAAGAAGGCTTCCTGGATTGCCGCTTCCTGCGCGGCGTTGCGCCGGATGGCGGCGAGCCCGGCGGATTCGATCTCGATCGCCAACCTGACTTCGAGCACGTTGAGGGCGATCGAATCCTTGCTGCCCATCTCTGCTGCCAGAGCACCGAACGCTGTCGAGATATGCTCGGTGACGAAGACGCCGGCGCCTTGGCGCGGCTCGACCAGGCCGTCCGCGGCAAGCTTGGCCAGCGCCTCGCGTATCACGGTGCGGCTGACCCCGAAGGTTTCCGTCAGCTGGCCCTCGGTCGGCAGCTTTTGCCCAGGCTGGATCTCGCCCGCCTGCAGCTGCTTGCGGATCGCCGCGACGACGGTTTCCGAAAGCTTCGGTCTTCGTTCGACGCGGAGCCCGACCGCGGTGTCCGATGGCATGTCGCACCCCCTATTTGAAGACGCTCGGCAGCCATAGCGAAATGGCCGGAATGTAAGTGACGAGCGCCAGCACCACGAGGCCTGCGCCATAGAACGGCCAGATCGAGCGCATCGATTCCCACACGGATATCTTGCCCACGGCACACGCCACGAACTGAACTGCGCCCACGGGCGGCGTGTTCAGCCCAATGCCGAAATTGAGGATCATGATGACGCCGAAATGCACCGGATCGACGCCGTAGGCCTGCGCCACGGGCAGGAAGATAGGCGTGCAAATGATGATCGTTGGCCCCATGTCCATGAACGTGCCGAGGAACAGCATCAGGAGGTTGAGCAGGAGAAGCACGACCAGCGGATCGTCCGAGATCGCGTTCATGGAGGCGATGAGCGCTGCCGGCACTTTCAGGAAGGCCATCAGCCACGAGAACGCCGCCGCCATGCCGATGATGAGCAGCACCATGGCCGTGGTGCGCACGGCGCCATGGGTGGCATGAACGAACCCTTCCCAGGTCATCTGCCGGTAAACGAAGACGGTCACGAGCAGCGCATAGATGACGGCGATACAGGAACTCTCGGTGGCGGTGAAGACGCCCGATCGCACGCCGCCGAAGATGATCGCGATCAACAGCAGGCCGGGCACGGCGACGGCGAAAAGATGCGCGACTGCGGTGAAGCCCGGAAACGCCTCGGTCGGATAGCCGCGGGAGCGCGCGACGATATAGGCGGTGACCATCAGCGACAGGGCCAGCAGCAGGCCCGGGATGATACCGGCCGTGAACAGATCGGCGATGGAGATCTTTCCGCCTGCCGAGATCGAGTAGATGATCATGTTGTGCGACGGCGGCAGCAGCAGCGCGATCAGTGCCGCCATCGACGTGACGTTGACGGCGTAGTCCGCTCCATAGCCACGCGCCTTCATTTGCGGGATCATCAGGCCGCCTACCGCCGCTGCCTCCGCCACCGCGGAGCCGGAAATGCCGCCGAACAGTGTAGCGGTTGCAATGTTGACCTGCCCGAGGCCGCCGCGCAAATGGCCGACGAGCGAGCCAGCGAAGGCAACGATCTTGCTGGCGATGCCGCCGCGCACCATCAAGTCGCCGGCGTAGATGAAAAACGGAATGGCCAGCAGCGAAAAGACGCTCATGCCGGAATTCAGGCGCTGGAACACGATCAGCGGCGGCAGGCCCATATAGAGGACGGTGGCCAGGCTTGCGACGCCCAGGCAGAAAGCGATCGGCGTGCCGATAAGCATCAGCAGGGTGAAGACGCCGAACAGAATCCACAGTTCCATGGCGTCAGACCTTCACGTTGGCGGTGTCGAGTTCGGCCGCGACTTCGGCCGGCGGCAGTTCATCGAGGGCATCGTCGATCGGCGCGCCGGAGAGGCGAAGCACGATGCGCTC
Source organism: Mesorhizobium sp. M0106 (assembly GCF_040322715.1). Classification (NCBI taxonomy): domain Bacteria; kingdom Pseudomonadati; phylum Pseudomonadota; class Alphaproteobacteria; order Hyphomicrobiales; family Phyllobacteriaceae; genus Mesorhizobium; species Mesorhizobium sp. M0106. Next base: position 113,316 of record NZ_JAMYUA010000015.1, read on the forward strand.
CAGCGTGAAGAGCACGATGAGCGCGCCTCCCGCGACAAGCGGGACATAGTCCCAGCCCCCCGATATGCCGAGTGACGGCAAGACGGAGCCCCAGGTCAATGCGACCAGCTGGCTGCCATACCAGATCATGCCGATGCCGAAGGCGAGCGCGACAAGATCCGAAATCATCCGCAGCCAGCGCTTGCCGCCTTTCGGCAGCACGTAGAGCAGGACGTCGAAGCCAAGATGGTAGTTCTCGCGAACGCCGACGGCAGCGCCGAGGAAAATGAACCAGCTCATCAGCATCACCGAGCCGGGCTCGGTCCAGCTCGGCGAGCGGTTCAGAACATAGCGGCCGAACACCTGCCAGGCGACGAAGGCGGTCATCAGCACCAGCCCGATGCCGGCGATCGACAGCGCCGCCGTGCTGACGCGCGACATCACTTGCGCGACGCCGGACAGGAGCGGTGTTGGTCTTGGGCTGGAAGTCACCGGTTTTTTCTCCAGGAGGATGGCGGCACGGAATGTCCGCGCCGCCGCTTGATCACTGCACGGCCTTGATGGCTTCGACCATGGCCTTCAGCTTGTCGTCCTTGACGTGCTTCTCGTAGACCGGCCCCATCGCGTCGATGAAGGGCTGCTTGTCCGGCGTCGTGATCTGCGAACCGGCCGCCTCGACCTTGGCGCGCGATTCCTTGACCTTGGCGGTCCACAGCTCGCGCTGCTTGGCGACGCTTTCCTTGGCGGCCGCCTTGAAGATCGCCTGGTCTTCCGGCGTCAGCTTGTCCCAGCTCGACTTCGCCATGACGAAGGCTTCCGGCACCATCGTGTGCTCGTCGAGCGAATAGTACTTGGCGACTTCCGCATGCTTGGCGGTGTCGTAGCTCGGAAAATTGTTCTCCGCGCCGTCGATCACCCCGGTCTCGATCGCCGAATACACCTCGCCATACGGCATCGGCGTCGCATTGGCGCCGAGTGCCGCCACCATGTCGACGAAGATGTCGGACTGGATGACGCGGAACTTCATCCCGGCCATGTCGGCTACGGTGTTGATCGGCTTCTTCGAATTATAGAAGGAGCGCGAGCCGCCGTCGTAAAAGGCGAGCAACACCAGCCCGACCTGGTCGAACGCCGCCGCGATCTGGTCGCCGATCGCCCCGTCCATGACCTTGTGCATATTCTCTTCCGAACGGAAGATGTAGGGCAGCGAGGGCACGGTGGTCTCGGGGATGAGCCCGTTGAACGGCGCCATCGAGACGCGGTTGAGATCGATCACGCCGGTGCGCACCTGCTCGATCGTGTCCTTTTCCTCGCCAAGTTGCGCGGAAGGATAGATCTCGACCACATAGCGGCCGGCCGTGCGCTCCTTCACCAGCTCGCCGAAATATTTGACCGCCTCGACCGTCGGATAGCCATCCGGGTGGGTGTCGGACGAGCGCAGGACCGTCTGGGCGCTTGCCGATCCGGCCAGCAGTGCGGCGGCAACTAGCGTAGCTCCCGCCAGTCTCGAAAAATGCAGCATTGGTTTCCTCCCTTTTTGAACGATGGCGGCAAGCGCCGTTAGAGCCGGTACGCCTTTTTCGCGAGCGTATAGGCAAGTTCCTGCGCCAGCTCGTGCGCCTCGTCCTCGCCGAGCCGATGCTCGGCGACGAGACGCGCCAGAAAAGCGCAATCGACCCGGCGCGCCACATCATGGCGGGCCGGTATGGATGGAAAGGCGCGGGTATCGTCGTTGAAACCGACGGTGTTGTAGAAACCGGCGGTTTCGGTGGTCATCTCACGGAACCTGCGCATGCCTTCGGGGCTGTCGTGGAACCACCAGGCCGGCCCGAGCTTCAATGCCGGGTAGACGCCGGCGAGCGGCGCCAGCTCGCGCGCATAGCTGGTCTCGTCGAGGGTGAAGAGGATGATGGTGAGGTCGCGCTCCAGCCCGACGCAGTCGAGCAGCGGCTTCAGCGCCGTCACATAGTCGGTTCGCGTCGGAATATCGAAGCCTTTGTCCCTGCCGAACTTCCGAAAGATAGCCGGCGAATGATTGCGCCAGGAGCCGGGATGGATCTGCAGGACCAGCCCGTCGTCGCGGCTCATCTTGGCCATCTCGGTCAGCATCTGGGCGCGGAACAGCTTTCGCTCGCGCTCGTCGTCCGAGCCCCGGCGGATGCGGTTGAACAGCTCCTGCGCGGCGGCATCCGAGAGATTGGCGGTTTCGGCCGTCGGATGGCCGTGATCGGAGGAAGTCGCGCCAAAGCTCTTGAAGAAGGCGCGCCGCTGGCGATGCGCATCGAGATAGCCGGCCCAATTGCCGGTGTCGCAGCCGGTGATCTCGCCAAGCCGGTCGAGATTGGCCGAGAACCCTTCGAAGTCGGGATCGACGATCGCATCCGGCCGATAGGCGGTGACGACGCGGCCCTCCCAGCCGCTGTCGCGGATCATCTGGTGCCATCTGAGATCGTCGAGCGCGCCTTCGGTCGTTGCGATGACTTCAATGTTGAAGCGCTCGAACAGCGCTCGCGGGCGAAAATTCTCCCACTGCAGCAAGGTCGAGATCATGTCGTAATGGCGGTCGGCGGTTGCGGCCGTCAACGGCTCGTCGATGCCGAACAGGTGGGCAAGCACATGGTCGAACCACAGCCGGGTCGGCGTACCCCGGAACAGGTAATAATGCTCGGCGAAGCGCCGCCAGATCGTTCTGCCGTCGGTTTCCACCGGCGAGCCGTCAAGCGTCGGCACACCAAGCTCCTCAAGCCGAACGCCCTGGCTGAACAGCATGCGGAAAATGTAGTGGTCCGGCACGATCAGCAACTGCGCCGGATCGGGAAACGCCTCGTTGAGCGCATACCAGCGCGGATCGGTGTGGCCGTGCGGGCTGACGATCGGCAGGTCCTTGACCGTGGCGTAGAGATCGCGGGCCAGCGAAAGCGGGCGCGCCTCGGCGGCAAACAGCAAATCCGGATCCGTCAATGCGGCCACGCAAATCCTCCCAATCCGGACATCGGTAGGGTTGAAAAGAAATAATGTCAACATACAAAAACTGGGTTGTTGTATGATGACTTTTCGGCCATTGCCCATTGTGCGTGACGGCATCGGGTGCTACGCCGCCTGCCAGCAGTGACCCAACAATCTCGATCAGACACGTGGCGCAATGACCAATAGACGCCTTTCCAACAGCACGCTGAAGGCACTGCCGGCTTCGGTCGCGGCCCCGCGCTACGACCGCGGCGGCGTCGCACCTGGCATCGTCCATCTCGGCGTCGGTGCCTTCCATCGCGCCCACCAGGCGGCCTATGTCGACGACTGCCTGGCGGCGGGCGAGGCGGACTGGGGCATTGTCGGCGTGTCCTTGCGCAGTCCAGACACGCGCGACGCACTGGCGCCGCAGGATGGCCTCTACGCGCTGGCGATCAGGAGCAGCATCGGCGAAGAGCTACGCGTCATCGGTTCGATCCTGTCGCTGCTGGTGGCGCCGGAAGATCCGGCTGCGGTGCTCGCCGCTCTGACAGATCAGCGCACCCGCATCGTCACGCTCACGATCACCGAAAAGGCTTATCTGAGAGCAGCCGGCGGCGGTCTGGACAGCACCCATCCGGACATCGCCCATGATTTGGCTAACCCGCAAATGCCACGGACGGCGCATGGTTTCCTGACCGAGGCGCTGTCGCGCCGCCGTGCCGCCGGCATCCAGCCTTTCACCGTGCTCTGCTGCGACAACCTTCCGGCCAATGGCGCCACGCTGCACCGCCTGCTGGTCGAATTCGCCGCACTGCGCGATTCCAGGCTCGCCACTTCAGGCGATGCCAGGCTCGCCACTTCAGGCGATGCCAGGCTCGCCGCACACATTGCCGACGGCGTCGCCTTTCCGTCGAGCATGGTCGACCGTATCGTGCCGGCGACTACCGACGCCGAGCGGGCGCGTATCGCCGTCGAGCTCGGCGTCGAGGATGCCTGGCCGGTGATGACCGAGCCGTTCTGCCAATGGGTGGTCGAAAACGATTTCCCGGCTGGCAGACCGGCCTGGGAAAAGTTCGGCGTCACCATGGTCGGCGACGTCGGGCCCTTCGAGGACATGAAGCTGCGGCTGCTCAACGGTTCGCATTCGGCAATCGCCTATCTCGGCCTGCTCAGCGGCTACGACACGGTCGACCGCGCCTTTGCCAATCCGGCGATCCGGCAATTCGTCGACGGACTATGGGCCGAGGCCATCCCGACGCTGCCGCAGGACGCCGGGCTCGATACGGCCGGCTACACGGCCCAGCTCGCCGAACGCTATTCGAACACCGCGCTCGCCCATCGCACGGCGCAGATCGCCAATGACGGCAGCCAGAAGCTGCCGCAGCGCATCGTCGCCTCGGCCCTCGATCGACTGGGCGCCGGTGACCCGCCCGCGCATCTCATGCTGGTGGTGGCGGCCTGGATCGCCGCTTGCGAGGCGCGCGGCAAAACCTTGCCGGAAGCCCATTTTGCCGACCCGATCGACGCTCGGCTTACGGCGCTCGGCAGCCGGCCGGCTGATGAAACGGTGACAGCGATATTCGATCTCGCCGGCTTCGCCAAGGACCATGCCCACCGCATGACACTGATCGATCTGACGGCAGCCCATCTCGAGCGCCTGCGGCGGGGCGGCACTGCCGCAGCTTTGGCGGCGCTTGGCATAGGGAGTGAGAAGCCATGAGACAGACCTGGCGCTGGTTCGGGCCGGACGATCCGGTGACGCTTGCCCATGTCCGTCAGGCCGGCGCCGTCGGCATCGTCAGCGCGCTGCACCACCTCAACGACGGCCGCGCCTGGCCGGCAGACGAGATCGCCAGGCGCAAGGCCGAGATCGAGGCAGCAGGGCTGACCTGGGACGTGGTCGAGAGCATCGTCGTGCACGAGGACATCAAGACCCGCAGCGGCGACTGGCGCAGCCTGATCGACAATTACAAGGCCTCGATCCGCGCCGTCGCCGCCGCCGGTATCAACACCGTCTGCTATAATTTCATGGCGATCACCGACTGGACGCGGACGGACCTCGATTACCCGATGCCGCATGGCGGCACGGCGCTGCGCTTCGATGTCGTCGAGCTCTGCGCCTATGACGTCTTCATCCTTGAGCGAGAAGGGGCGGAGGCCGATCACCCACCGGCCCGTATCGAGGCCGCGCGTGTGCGACTGCAAGGGATGAGCGACAGCGACAAGGCAAGGCTGGAGCGCAACCTGATCGGCTGGGTCCCGGCGCGCGAATTCATCTTCGATCGGGCAAGCTTCCGCCGCGCCCTCGACCTCTACAAGGACGTCTCCACCGAAGGCCTGCGCGAAAACCTGTTTGCCTTCCTGCGCGAGATCGTGCCGGTGGCCGAAGAGGCCAGCGTCAGGATGGCGATCCACCCCGACGATCCGCCCTTTTCGCTGTTCGGCCTGCCGCGCATCGTTTCCAACGCCAATGATGCCCGCGCGCTGCTCGACGCGGTCGCTTCGCCGGCCAACGGGCTGACGCTGTGCACCGGCTCGTACGGCGCGGGCGCGCAGAACGATCTGCCGGCAATGGCCAAGGCCTTCGCCGAAAACATCCATTTCGCCCATCTGCGCAACGTCACCAAGGAGCCAGACGGCTCCTTCCACGAAGCCGAGCACCTCGACGGCGACACCGACATGGTGGCGGTCGTGTCGGCGCTGATTGGCGAAGAGCGGCGGCGCAAGGCGGCAGGCAGGGCGGACTGGCAGGTGCCGATGCGTCCGGACCATGGCCATGCCATCGTCGACGACCTCGGCAAGAAGGTGAACCCCGGCTATTCCTGCATCGGCCGCCTGAAGGGCCTTGCCGAACTGCGCGGCGTGATGCGCGCAGTAGAGACGCTGACCGACTGAGTTACTTGCTCGCCCGGCCGTTCAGCGTCTGTCGAGACGAATAATTGGTGCCTTTGGAATTCCAGAACAACCGTACAGCCTTGCCGACCAGATTTTCATAGGGAACAAACCCGACACTGAACCGGCTGTCGGAGGCATTGTCGCGATTGTCGCCAAGCACGAAGTAGTGGCCTTCGGGCACCTCAAACACGCGCGTATTGTCGCCGATCGAGTTGTCGGTGAGGTTGAGAACGGAATGAGTGACACCCCCCGGCAAGGTTTCGCGTTGAAGTTTGGCTTTCGAGAACTCTTCGGACGAAAAAGTGCCATATCGTCGAGTCCCACCGCGACATCGTTGATGTGAAGCACCCCGTCGATGATCTGGATCTTCTCGCCGGGAAGGCCGACGATCCGCTGGATGTAGTCCACGCTCGGATCGGGCGGGAACTTGAAGACAACCACATCTCCCCTTTTGGGTTCCGCGCCGAATATACGTCCATCAACGGGAAGCAAGTTGAACGGCACGCTGTAGCGGCTGTAGCCGTATGCCATTTTGGAGACGAAGAGATAGTCGCCTTCCTGCAACGTCGGCACCATGCTGCTGGAGGGAATCGAAAAAGGCTGGAGCAGGAATGCGCGTATTGCGAATGCAGCCGGATACGAGGTCAGAAAGACGAGCACCAGCACCGAAAGCCCACGCGCGTACCATCTGTCCGGCTTGAACCGGTGCGCGAAGGGAACAACGATCGCTGCCCACAGGGCCATCAAACCGATCCCTGAAAAATTGGCCCACCAAGCAAGATCGACGCCAGGCAATACCGGAAAGCCAATGTAAATAAGCGCGAAAACGACGACGCTGATCACCACCAGGCTGGCGACCGCCAGTTTGCCACTGCCGATCCACAGGAACCCGCCAAACGGGCCGCCAAAGGCCGAAACCAGGGCCGTCGACCATCTGGATCGCGAGATAGTTTCTTGTTGCACTGCTTGTTCTGTCATCGGCCAACCCCCACGCCAAGGCAGCCAGACTGTCCACCAAACAAAAAAGCGGGGCAAGCCCGCTTTTTCAGTTAGTCATTTGAGCGGAACTCACGCCGGCAACAGCGCACCTTCAAGCGTCGTAAGCTGGTTGAGGAACTGCTCGGCCTTGCTGCGGGTCTGGTCGTCCTTGGCGTCGGCGGCGTCTTCCCTTGCCTCCTGGATGCGGCGGGCAAGGTCGGCGCGGTCGATGTCGCCGACGGCCACAGCCGATTCGGCGAGCAGCGTGCAGCCGGCCGGAACGATGTCGGCAAAGCCGCCGAACACCACATAGCGCTCTTCCTTGCCTTGCGCGGTCTTCAGCGTAACTACGCCCGGCTTGATTGTGGTCATGACCGGTGCGTGATGCGCCATGACAGTCATTTCGCCTTCGGCGCCCGGAATGACGACGGATTCGACCTGCTCGGAAACCAAGAGGCGCTCCGGCGAGACCAGTTCGAATTTGAAAGCTTCAGGCATGATCAATTTAGCGACTGGTGAATGGTGAATGGTGAACGGTCAGAAAGAATGACCTTCACTCAGCCCCGATTTCCTATCCGCTACTCCCCATTCACAATTCACTATTGACCATTCACCATCAGGCCGCATCAGCGGCCAGGCGCTGTGCCTTCTCGACCGCTTCCTCGATGCCGCCGACCATGTAGAAGGCGGCCTCCGGCAGATGGTCGTAGTCGCCGTTGCAAAGGCCCTTGAAGCCCTTGATGGTGTCGGCGAGGTCGACCAGCTTGCCCGGCGCGCCGGTGAACACTTCGGCGACGAAGAAGGGCTGCGACAGGAAGCGCTCGATCTTGCGGGCGCGGGCAACCGTCTGCTTGTCCTCTTCCGACAGCTCGTCCATGCCTAGGATGGCGATGATATCCTGCAGCGACTTATAGCGCTGAAGGATCGACTGCACCTGGCGCGCGACCTGGTAATGCTCTTCGCCGACGACCATCGGGTCGAGCATGCGCGAAGTCGAATCGAGCGGATCGACCGCCGGATAGATGCCCTTCTCCGAAATCGCGCGGTTGAGCACGGTCGTCGCGTCGAGGTGGGCGAACGAGGTCGCCGGCGCCGGGTCGGTCAGATCGTCGGCCGGCACATAGATCGCCTGCACCGAGGTGATCGAGCCCTTGGTCGTCGTGGTAATACGCTCCTGCAGCGCGCCCATGTCGGTGGCCAGCGTCGGCTGGTAGCCCACGGCCGAAGGAATGCGGCCGAGCAGCGCCGACACTTCCGAGCCCGCCTGCGTGAAGCGGAAGATGTTGTCCACGAAGAACAGCACGTCCTGGCCCTGGTCGCGGAAATATTCGGCGACCGTCAGCCCGGTCAGGCCGACGCGGGCGCGGGCGCCCGGCGGCTCGTTCATCTGGCCATAGACGAGCGCCGCCTTGGAGCCTTCGCCGCCGCCCTTCTTGTTGACGCCGGACTCGATGAACTCGTGATAGAGATCGTTGCCTTCGCGGGTCCGCTCGCCGACGCCGGCGAACACCGAGAAGCCGCCATGCGCCTTGGCGACGTTGTTGATCAGTTCCTGGATCAGCACCGTTTTGCCGACGCCGGCGCCGCCGAACAGGCCGATCTTGCCGCCGCGGGCATAGGGGGCCAGCAGGTCGAGCACCTTGATGCCGGTGACCAGGATCTGCGCTTCCGTCGACTGCTCGACATAGGTCGGCGCCGGCTGGTGGATCGAGCGCATCTCGATGCCGTCGACCGGGCCTGCCTCGTCGACCGGCTCGCCGATGACGTTGATGATGCGGCCGAGCATGCCCGGGCCGACCGGCACGGTAATCGGTGCACCGGTGTCATAGACGTCCTGACCGCGGACCAGACCTTCGGTCGAGTCCATGGCGATGCAGCGCACGGTGTTTTCGCCCAGATGCTGAGCCACCTCTAGCACCAGGCGATTGCCGACGTTGATCGTCTCAAGCGCGTTCAGGATCGCCGGCAGATGTTCGCCGAACTGGACGTCGACAACGGCGCCGATGACCTGGCGAACCTTGCCTGCCAGGCCGGTTTTCTTGATGGTGGCGGCCGGCGTATTCACAGCGGCGGCCTTGGTTGCTGCCGCCTTCTTGGCCGGAGCGGCCTTTGCTGCTGCCGAAGCCTTCGCTGGTGCCGCGGCCTTAGGGGCTGCCGTCTTGGGGGTCGCTGCTTTCGCCATCGTCTTTACCCTTTTCGTCTCTTTGTTTCGCACACGCTTGAGGTCGATGACCTCCTTGTGGGCGTGCCTAGAGCGCCTCGGCGCCCGAAATGATTTCGATCAATTCCTTGGTGATCTGCGCCTGCCGCTGGCGGTTGTAGGTGATCGACAATTTGTTGATCATGTCGCCGGCGTTGCGCGTCGCATTGTCCATGGCGCTCATCTTGGCGCCCATCTCGCCGGCAGCATTCTCGAGCAGCGCGCGAAAAACCTGCACGGAAATGTTGCGCGGGATGAGATCGGAGAGGATCTCGCCCGGCTCCGGCTCGTATTCGTAGACGGCGCTGCCGCCGTCCTTCACTTCCGCGGCAGCCGAAGGCGCGCCCGCCGGGACAATTTGCTGCGCCGTCGGGATCTGGCTGATCACCGACTTGAACTGCGAATAGAACAGCGTGCAGATGTCGAAGCCGCCTTCGTTGAACAGGTGGATCACCTTCTTGGCGATGGCATCGGCATTGACGAAGCCCAGCGTCTTGACCTCGCGCAGGTCGACACGCTCGATGATCAGCGCCCCGTAGTCGCGGCGCAATATGTCGAACCCCTTCTTGCCGACGCAGATGATCTTGACCTGCTTGCCGTCGGCCAGAAGCTTGCGGATGTGGTCGCGGGCAAAGCGGGCGATCTGCGAATTGAAACCGCCGCACAGACCGCGTTCGGCCGTGCAGACGACAAGCAGATGCACGTCGTCCTTGCCGGTGCCGGTCATCAGCGCCGGGGCATCGCCGCCGCCGCCGATCGCCTGGGTGATATTGGCCAGCACCGCGCCCATGCGCTCAGAATAGGGACGCGCCGCTTCCGCCGCTTCCTGCGCGCGACGCAGCTTCGCCGCGGCGACCATCTGCATCGCCTTGGTGATCTTCTGCGTCGCCTTGACCGAGGCGATACGGTTACGAAGGTCTTTTAACGAAGGCATGCTTCAAACCTGATCCCGTCCGTCCTGCTCAAGCAAAGGTCTTGGCGAAGGCGTCGATTTCTGCCTTCAGCCTGGCGCGCAGATCGTCGGACAGCGCCTTCTCCTTGCGGATGCCGTCGAGCACGTCCTTGCCGGCCGAGCGCATATGCGACAACAGACCATGCTCGAACTTGCCGACCTGGTTGACCGCCAGCTTGTCGAGATAGCCGTTGACGCCGGCGAAGATCACCGCGACCTGCTCCTCGACTTTGAGCGGCGAGAATTGCGGCTGCTTCAACAGCTCGGTCAGACGCGAGCCGCGGTTGAGCAGGCGTTGCGTGGCGGCGTCGAGATCGGAGCCGAACTGGGCGAAAGCAGCCATTTCGCGGTACTGCGCGAGCTCGCCCTTGATCGACCCGGCAACCTGCTTCATCGCCTTGATCTGCGCCGAGGAGCCGACGCGCGACACCGACAGGCCGACATTGACCGCCGGACGGACGCCCTGGAAGAACAGATTGGTTTCCAGGAAGATCTGGCCGTCGGTGATCGAGATGACGTTGGTCGGGATATAGGCCGAAACGTCGTTGGCCTGCGTTTCGATGATCGGCAGCGCCGTCAGCGACCCGCCGCCGTTTTCGTCGTTGAGCTTGGCGGCGCGCTCGAGCAGGCGCGAGTGCAGGTAGAAGACGTCGCCGGGATAGGCCTCGCGGCCCGGAGGACGGCGCAGCAGCAGCGACATCTGGCGATAGGCGACGGCCTGCTTCGACAGGTCGTCGTAGCTGATCAGCGCGTGCATGCCGTTGTCACGGAAATATTCGCCCATGGTGCAGGCGGTGAACGGCGCCAGGAACTGCATCGGCGCCGGATCGGAGGCGGTCGCGGCGATGATGATCGAATAGTCGAGCGCGCCGCGCTCTTCCAGGACCTTGACGAACTGCGCCACCGTCGAGCGCTTCTGGCCGACGGCGACATAGACGCAGTACAGCTTTTCCTTCTCAGGGCCGTTGTCGTGCACCGATTTCTGGTTGAGCATGGTGTCGAGGATGATCGCGGTCTTGCCGGTCTGGCGGTCGCCGATGACCAGCTCGCGCTGGCCGCGGCCGACCGGGATCAGCGCGTCGATGGCCTTGAGGCCGGTCGACATCGGCTCGTTCACCGATTTGCGCGGGATGATGCCGGGCGCCTTGACGTCGACGCGCTTGCGTTCGGTGGCCTGGATCGGGCCTTTGCCGTCGATCGGGTTGCCGAGCGCGTCGACGACGCGGCCGAGCAGGCCCATGCCGACGGGCGCATCGACGATGGCGCCGGTGCGCTTGACGGTGTCGCCTTCCTTGATGTCGCGGTCGGCGCCGAAGATGACGACGCCGACATTGTCGGCTTCGAGGTTGAGCGCCATGCCGCGGATGCCGCCGGGGAACTCGACCATCTCGCCGGCCTGGACATTGTCGAGGCCGTAGACGCGGGCGATACCGTCACCGACGGACAGCACCTGGCCGACTTCGGAGACCTCGGCCTCCTTGCCGAAATTCTTGATCTGGTCTTTCAGAATTGCGGAAATTTCCGCGGCGCGGATGTCCATCAGCCGACCTCTTTCAGTGCAAGCTTGAGCGAATTGAGTTTGGTTTTGAGCGACGTATCGATCTGGCGCGGGCCGATCTTGACCACCAGTCCGCCGAGCAGCGACGGATCGACGGTGACCGTGATCGCCACGTCCTTGCCGGCGACGCTTTTCAGCGCTGCTTTCAGCTCGGTTTCCTGGGCAGGCGTCAGCGCATGCGCCGAGGTGACCTCGGCGGCGGTCTCGCCGCGGTGTTCGGCGGCGATCTGGCGGAACGCCTTGATCATGCCGGGCACGGCAAACAGCCGGCGATTCTGGGCAACGACGCGCAGGAAATTGCCGGTGAGGCCGGCGATCCCCGCTTTGTCGGCGATCGCGGCGATCGCCTTGGCCTGGTCCTCGCTGGAGAAGACAGGGCTCCTGATCAGCCGCGAAAGGTCAGCGCTGCCTTCGAGCATCGTTTCGAACCTGTTGAGGTCGGCCTCGACGCTGGCGACCGAATTGGTCTGCAGCGCGAGTTCGAACAGCGAACCCGCATAGCGTTCTGCGACACCTGAGATTGGCGATGACGATTGGGCCACGGACCGTCTTTTCTCTTGTCTGACAGGCCGCAGATTGTTGGCGCGAGCAAAAACTCTGGCTAAATCTTTGACCTTACTGCATTTTTCCAAGCACGGAGGCGCGGCTTCCGCTATCCCCGGTCGAAAGTCGATTGCCGTCTAGCACAGGCATTTTCAGACCGCAATGCGTCGTCCGGCATGGTTTTCAGGCACTATTGTCGCATCCGCCGGGCGAGTTCAGCAACCAACCCCGGATTGATCCCTGATTCAGGGCAAAAAGCCGAAGGCGAAGGCAAGCGGCAGCGCCGCCAGCACCAGTTCGACGACAATGGAAGCCCAGTTGAACGGCGTGTTGGCGCCGTCCGACATCATCGACAGCAGCCGGCCGAAGGCGGTGAACAGCCAGGAGAAGCCGAGCGCCATATAGAGCAGCGGCTGCGCCAGGAGGATGCAGCACAGGCTGACGCCGAGATAGAAGCCCGACATCCGGCCGCGCCCCTCGGCGATCGCCGCTGCCTTCTCCGGTCTGACCTGCAGCCGCAGGATGCGGAATGCCAGCTGTGGCGCCAGGAATAGCAATAGGCCGAGCAATAGGGTCGCGACCGCGCTCGACCACGCCAGCCACTCGCCCTGGCTCATCGGCCACGGAAACGCAAATTCCATCTTGTCCGCTCTTAAATGCATAGTCGAAATTTCCGGCATTCTAGCGAAGCAAGAGACATACGCCAGATGGGCATCGGCAATTTGCGGAAGCCTGTCCTCTGAGCCCCTTCACAAGAAGCTCTGCGGGTCGATGTCGACCTGGACTCGCACCGAGCCCCTTATCTTCGGTCCCTCGGCCAACATGGTGCGAATGAATCCTTGCATGTCGGCGCGCCGCTCGCCCTGGATCAGCAGGCGAAAGCGATGGCGGCCGCCGATCAATGACAGCGGCGCTTCGGCCGGGCCGAGCACGAACAGGTCGCTGGCTTGCGGCGCGGCGCGACGCAGGCCACGGGCGTGCCCTTCGGCTTCGGCCCGTGTCGCCGCGCTGACGATGACGCCGGCGAGCCTGCCGAAGGGCGGCAGCCCCGCCCGCTCACGCTCGGCGATCTCGCGCTCGTAGAAGGCCTCGGCATCGCCTGAGACGATCGCGCGCATCACCGGGTGGTCGGGTTGGAAGGTCTGCAGCAGGCCGAGGCTTTTCTTGCCGGTGCGGCCGGCGCGGCCGGTCACCTGGCTGAGCAGTTGGAAGGTGCGCTCGGCGGCGCGCGGGTCGCCATTGGCAAGGCCGAGATCGGCATCGACCACACCGACCAGCGTCATGTTGGGAAAATTATGGCCCTTGGCGACGAGTTGCGTGCCGATGACGATGTCGGCCTCGCCATTGGCGATGGCTTCAAGCTCGAGCCGCAGCCGGCGCACGCCGCCCATCAGGTCGGACGACAGTACGATGGTGCGGGCATCGGGGAAATGCGCGACGACCTCCTCGGCGATGCGCTCGACGCCTGGCCCGCAGGCGACCAGATGATCGAGCGTGCCGCATTCCGGACAGGCTTCGGGCCGGCGTTCATTGTGCCCGCAGTGGTGGCAGACGAGCTGGCCGCGAAAGCGGTGCTCGACCAGCCAGGCCGAGCAGACCGGACAGCCAAAGCGGTGGCCGCAGACGCGGCAGAGCGTCAGCGGCGCATAACCGCGCCGGTTGAGGAACAGCAGCGACTGTTCCTGTTTTGCCAGTGTCTGCCGCATTTGTCCAAGCAACACCGGCGACAGGAAACCGCCGCGTGCCGGCGGCGCGCGGCGCATGTCGATCGTCTTGAGATCGGGAAGTGCCGCCTCGGCAAAGCGCGCCGAAAGCACCGCCCTGCTGTAGCGGCCCCGGCTGGCATTGACCCGGCTTTCGACCGACGGTGTCGCCGAGGCGAGCACGACCGGAAAGCCGCCGATATGGCCGCGCACCACGGCCATGTCGCGCGCATTGTAAAAGACGCGATCCTCCTGCTTGTAGGCGGGATCGTGCTCTTCGTCGACGACGATCAATCCAAGCTCCCTGAACGGCAGGAACAGCGCCGAGCGCGCGCCGGCGACGACCCGCACGCCGCCTTCCGCTACCTGCCGCCAGACCTTTTCGCGCATCCTTGGCGGCAGATCCGAGTGCCATTCCGCCGGCTTGGCACCGAACCGCTCCTGGAAGCGTTCGAGAAAAGCGTGGGTCAGCGCAATTTCCGGCAGCAGGATCAGCACCTGCTTGCCGCGATCGAGCGCGGCCGCAACCGCCTCGAAATAGACCTCCGTCTTGCCGGATCCGGTTACACCATCGAGCAGGGTGACGCCGAATGTGCCGGTCGCGACATTGGCGCGCAGCATCTCGGCGGCATCGCTCTGGTCAGGCATCAGTGAAGGCACGGTGTAGCCGGGATCGGGTGCTGCGACCACCGGCCGCGGGGGTATCATCACCGTCTCGAATACGCCCTGCGCCCTCAGCCCGTCCACCACCGTCGACGACACGCCTGCCGCATGCGCCAGGCCGGATCGCGTCCAGGCAAGTCCGCCTTCGGCCGTCTCCAGCACGCGCGTCCTCGCCTCCGTCATCCGGTCGGGCTTGGCGAAGGTGCGCTGCAGCCCTTCGATCCACGGCTCCGGGTCGAACGCCTCCGGCGCCCTGAGCAGCATGCGCGCCACCATGCCGGGCGGCGACAGCGTGTACTGCGCCACCCAATCGACAAAACGCCGCATCGCGCGGTCGATCGGCGGGCAGTCGAAAACCTGCTCGATCGGCCGCAATTTCTTCGCGTCGACCTTTTCGACGGCGCCGTCCCAGACGATGCCGGCGACCTGGCGGGGCCCAAGCGGAACGCGCACGATCGAGCCCGGCACCACGCGCATGCCAGCCGGCACGGCATAGGTGTAGGGGCGCTCGGCGGGCATCGGCACCAGCACCGGTGCGGCCGCGACAAAGGGCGAATCTTCGATCATGAGGCGTGACCTTGCCCCGACTTTGGTCTAGATCAAAGTCCGACCCCGAATGTGCATGACGTGCACATGAAAAATCTTCAGGAGACCGCCATGAAATTTTTTGTCGACACCGCCGATGTCAAGGAAATCCGCGAGCTGAACGATTTGGGGCTGCTCGACGGCGTAACCACCAATCCGTCGCTGATCCTGAAATCCGGCGGCAAGATCGCCGACGTCACAAGAGAGATCTGCGAGATCGTCAAGGGCCCGGTCTCGGCCGAAGTCGTCGCCACCGAATACAAGGACATGATGGCGGAGGCCAAGATCCTGGCCAGGATCGCCGACAATGTCTGCATCAAGGTGCCGCTGACGCTCGACGGCCTGCGAGCCTGCAAGGACATCCGGTCGGACGGCCGCATGGTCAACGTCACGCTGTGCTTCTCGGCCACCCAGGCGCTGCTCGCCGCCAAGGCCGGCGCCTCCTTCATCTCGCCCTTCGTCGGCCGCATCGACGACAGCGGCTGGGACGGCATGGAGCTGATTGCCGATATCCGCACCATCTACGACAATTATGACTTCCAGACCGAGATCCTGACCGCTTCTGTGCGCACCGTGAACCATGTCAAGCAGGCGGCGCTGATCGGTGCCGATGTCATCACCGCGCCGCCGGCGACGCTCAAGGCACTGGTCAAACACCCGCTGACCGACAAGGGCCTGGAACTGTTCCTCGCCGACTGGGCAAAGACCGGGCAGAAGATCGGCTGAAGCGACTATCCTACGAACAAAAAAAGGCCGAGCAATCGGCCTTTTTTTGCAGATTGCGCACTCCGGAAAGACCTAGCTTGCCGCCGGCTTGCCGTGCTTGATCAGATCCTGGGCGATCGACAGCCGCAGCACATCTGCCAGCTCGCGCGCCGCACGGTTCTCGGCGTCGATCTGGGCCCGGTATGACGCGAATTCCTGGCGCGGCCTGTCGTATGACGACGGAATCGAGCGCTTGCCTCTCGCGATGACCGTGCCCGTCTTGGCATCGCTGAGCACATAGTTGGCGGTCAGCGTTACAGTGCCGGCGGTCGGCTCGTCCTCGTCGGTCGTGACCTGCTCGATTGCCGCCGATTCGACGAGTTCGGAGACGCCGAGATCAAGCGAATAGACGGGCGAAGCCGGCTCGCCGGCGCCCTGGCCGAGCGCGAAGATCAAATTGTTGCGGACCTGCTGGGCGTAGCGGGTCTTGACCGGTTTGACTGAGATAGATGCCAGTTCGGCAGCAGCACCGACCTGCGAGCCGGCGACCAGCGGCGCGCTCGAATAGAGCGGCCGCACCGTGCAGGCGGAAACCAGCGCCACCGACGCGAGCAGCCCGCAAAGCACGATACGGCGCAGCGTCAGCTCTGTCTTTCGCGGATCAGGCAACGACATTGACGATCCTCTGCGGCACGATGATCACCTTGCGCGGCGCCTTACCTTCGAGCGCTCTCTGCACGAAGTCGAGGGCCAGAACCGCTTTTTCGACCGCACCTTGGTCCGCGTCGCGGGCAATTGTCAAATCGCCGCGCTTCTTGCCGTTGACCTGCACCGGCAGCACGATCTCGGCGTCGACGACAAGCGAGGGATCGTAGACCGGCCAGGGCCGTTCGGCGACAAGGTCGGTGCCGCCGAGCGTCTCCCAGCACTCTTCGGCCAGATGCGGCAT
Organism: Mesorhizobium sp. M0106; assembly: GCF_040322715.1. Classification (NCBI taxonomy): domain Bacteria; kingdom Pseudomonadati; phylum Pseudomonadota; class Alphaproteobacteria; order Hyphomicrobiales; family Phyllobacteriaceae; genus Mesorhizobium; species Mesorhizobium sp. M0106. Next base: position 129,975 of record NZ_JAMYUA010000015.1, read on the forward strand.
GACCGGCGCGATCAGGTGCACCAGGATCTCGACGGCCTCACGGCAGGCCGCTTGCAGCGCCGGACCGGCCTTGCCCTCTGCCGCCTCGTTGAGCGGCACGGTCAAGGCATTGGCGAGCTCGTAGATGCGCGCGATGGCGCGGTTGAAGGCGAGCTTTTCGATATCCTCGCCGACCGACTTCAGGATCTTGTGCGCGGCCTTGGACACTGTCCCGGCCTCGCCGTCCTTCGCCGCCTCTGGCCGGACTCCGGCGAGCGATTCGGCAGCCGTCGACACCAGCCGCCAGATGCGCTGGATGAAGCGGTGCGCGCCGGCTGCGCCCTCGTCGGTCCATTCGACATCGCGCTCGGGCGGCGAGTCCGACAGCATGAACCAGCGCGCCGTATCGGCGCCGTAGCCGTCGGTGATCTCTTCCGGACTCACCGTATTCTTCTTCGACTTCGACATTTTTTCGAGCGGACCGATCACCGCCTCTTCGCCGGTGGCGATTTCGAAGGCGCGGCGCTTGCCGTCGGCGTCTTCCAGCCTGACCTCGCTTGGCGCAAGCCAGCGGCCGTTCGAGGCGCCGCCAACCCGATAGGTCTCGTGCACCACCATGCCTTGCGTGAACAGGCCCCTGAACGGCTCGGCGAGATCGACATGGCCGGTCTCGCGCATGGCGCGGGTGAAAAAGCGCGAATAGAGCAAATGCAGGATCGCATGCTCAATACCGCCAATATACTGGTCGACCGGCAGCCATTCAGTCGCGGCCTTGGGATCGGTCGGATCATTGGCCCAGGGCGCGGTGAAGCGCGCGAAATACCACGACGAATCGACAAATGTGTCCATCGTGTCGGTTTCGCGCCGCGCATCCTTGCCGCAACGCGGGCATTTGACGTGCCGCCATGTCGGATGGCGATCGAGCGGATTGCCCGGCCGGTCGAACTCGATGTCGTCCGGCAGCTTGACCGGCAGGTCGGCCTTCGGCACCGGCACCACGCCGCAATCCTCGCAATGGATCATCGGGATCGGGCAGCCCCAATAGCGCTGGCGCGAAATGCCCCAGTCGCGCAGGCGGAAATTCACCTTGCGCTCTGCCATCGGCCGGTTGCCGATGGTCCTTTGTTCCAGCAGCTTTGCCACCTCGTCGAATGCCTGATCCGGCTTCATGCCGTCGAGGAAGCGCGAATTGATCATCGCGCCATCATCGACATAAGCCTCGTCGATGACCTGGAAGCTTCCTTGATTCTCGCCTTCCGGCATCACCACCGGGATGACCGGAAGGCCGTATCTGTTGGCGAAGTCGAGGTCGCGCTGGTCATGTGCCGGGCAGCCGAAGATGGCGCCGGTGCCATAGTCCATCAGCACGAAATTGGCGACGTAGACGGGTAGCGTCCACCTCTCGTCGAACGGATGGACGACGCGAATGCCGGTATCGAAACCCTTCTTCTCGGCCGTCTCCAATGCCGCCACCGAAGTGCCCATATGGCGGACTTCGTCGATGAACTTTGCCACCGCCGGATTGTCCTCGGCGGCCTTTTTGGCCAGCGGATGGTCGGCCGCAATCGCCATGAAGGACGCGCCGAAGATGGTGTCGGGCCTGGTCGTATAGACTTCGAGATCATGCTCGCCGCCGACTGTCTTGGCCAGCGGCCAGCGGATCAGCAGCCCTTCCGAACGGCCGATCCAGTTCGCCTGCATCAGCTTTACTTTTTCCGGCCAGTCGTCGAGCTGATCGAGCGAATCCAGCAGATCCTGCGCGTAATCGGTGATCTTGAAGAACCACTGCGTCAGCTCGCGCTGTTCCACCAGCGCGCCTGAGCGCCAGCCGCGTCCGTCGATGACCTGCTCGTTGGCAAGCACCGTCATGTCCTCCGGATCCCAGTTGACCTTGGAGGATTTGCGCGTCACCAGCCCCTTCTCGACGAAATCGAGGAACAGCATCTGCTGGCGGTGATAGTAGTCGACATCGCAGGTGGCGAACTCGCGCGCCCAATCGAGCGACAGGCCCATGACCTTGAGCTGCTCGCGCATGGCGGCAATGTTCTGATAGGTCCAGTCCTTGGGATGGACCTTGTTCTGCATCGCCGCGTTTTCGGCTGGCATGCCAAAGGCGTCCCAGCCCATCGGGTGCAGCACGTTGAAACCCTTGGCCCGCTTGTAGCGCGCCACCACGTCGCCCATCGTATAGTTGCGGGTATGGCCGATATGGATGCGCCCCGACGGATACGGGAACATCTCCAGCACGTAGTATTTCGGGCGCGGGTCGTCATTGTCGGCTTCGAACAGCTTCTTGGCGTCCCAGGCCTTCTGCCATTTGGGCTCTGACGCGCGCGGATTGTATCGTTCGGTTGCCATCGGGTGTTTTTCACTTAAAAGCATGCGCGAGCCGCCGGACAATGCCCGGGCGGCTCAGGAAATGTCGTCGCGGTGTTCACCATGGATTGCCGGACCCGTCAACTGCGGCGATCCGGCGAAAAGCCAAACACAGGCAGGATATAGGCATGGCGAGCGCCGTCGAGCAGCTTTTCACGGTCAAGGCAAGGATCGCTGCCGCCGAGCGCGAGGCAGGCCGCGAGGCCGGAGCGGTGACGCTGGTCGCAGTCTCGAAAACCTTCGACGCCGCCGACATCCGCCCGATTATCGAGGCCGGCCAGCGCGTCTTCGGCGAAAACCGCGTCCAGGAAGCACAAGCCAAATGGCCGGTGCTGAAGGAGGCATTTTCCGACATCGAGCTGCATCTGATCGGTCCGCTGCAATCGAACAAGGCCAAGGAAGCGGTGGCATTGTTCGACGTCATCGAAACCGTCGACCGTGAAAAGATCGCCGCAGAGCTGGCCAAGGAGATCGCCAGGCAAGGCCGGTCACCAAGGCTCTATGTCCAGGTCAACACCGGCTCCGAGCCGCAAAAGGCCGGCATCGAGCCGCGCGAGGCTGTCGCCTTCGTGGCCCGTTGCCGCTCGGTTCACGCCCTCGCCATCGAAGGGCTGATGTGCATTCCGCCGGCCGACGAGAACCCCGGTCCGCATTTCGCGCTGCTGGAAAAGCTTGGGCTTGAGGCCGGCGTCGACAAGCTCTCCATGGGCATGTCCGGCGACTACGAAATCGCGATCGCCTTCGGCGCGACCAGTGTCAGGGTTGGATCGGCGATTTTCGGCGCCAGATGAGGCGCAGCCGACCTTAGGCCACAGGCTGACATTGACTAAGCCAGCGTATAGAAACGGAACGTTTCGTTCCTATATCGGTCGAGTTATTCTCAACCCGTCTGGAGCCACCATGCGTTACAATCAACTTGGAAATACGGGGATGTTCGTCTCCGAACTTTGCCTCGGCACGATGACGTTCGGCGCGGCCGGCGAGAATGCCCAATGGGGCCTGATCGCCAGCCTCGACCAGAAGGGCGTCGACGAGATCGTTGCCCGCTCGCTCGCCGCCGGCGTCAATTTCTTCGACACGGCGGATGTCTATTCCTTCGGCGCCTCGGAACGGCTTCTCGGCCAGTCGCTCAGGAACCTTGGCGTCAACCGTCAGGACGTGATCATCGCCACCAAGGTTCATGGCGCCATGGGCGGCGGCCCGAACCAGCGCGGTTCCTCGCGCGGCCACATCATGGATTCGGTCGAAGGCAGCCTCGAGCGGCTGCAGCTCGATCACATCGATCTCTACCAGCTGCACGGCACCGACACGGTGACGCCGATCGACGAAACGCTGCGGGCGCTCGACGACCTGGTTGCCGCCGGCAAGGTCCGCTATGTCGGCGTCTCGAACTGGCAGGCTTGGCGCATCGCCAAGGCGCTGGGTATTGCCGAGCGCAAGGGCTTTGCCCGCTTCGAGACCGTGCAGTCGTATTACTCGATCGCCGGCCGCGATCTCGAGCGCGAAATCGTGCCGCTGCTCAACGAGGAGAAGCTCGGGCTGATGGTCTGGTCGCCGATGGCTGGCGGCCTGCTCTCCGGCAAATACGGACCGGGCGCCCCCGGCAATGGCGAGGGCCGCCGCGCCAGCTTCAATTTCCCGCCGGTCAATGAGGACCGTGCCTGGGCAGCGGTCGCTGTCATGCGCGAGATCGCCGTCAAGCACGGCGTCAGCGTCGCCACGGTGGCGCTCGGCTATGTCCTGGCCAAGCCATTCGTGATGAGCGTCATCATCGGCGCCAGCCGCATCGAGCAGCTGGAACAGAACCTTGCAGCCACCGAGTTGCAGCTCGATGCCGATGATCTTGTTCGCCTCGACGAAGTCAGTGCCCTGCCCGCCGAATACCCCGGCTGGATGCTGGAGCGTCAGGCGGCCGGCCGGCGGCCGGCGCCCTTTGTGCCGAAAAAGTAGTTCAATTTACCTTCGATTCGATGCTTCGGGAGCCGGCAGGCTCCCGATCTTTTTTTGGGCTCAAGTCAGCCGGACAGTCTCGACCAAAAAGTCCAAAAACGCCCGCACCCGCGCCGGCAGATACTTGCCTTGGCCGACATAGACGGCGTGGGTGAGTTCCTCGTCGCCGGGATTGAACTCTTCCAGCAGCGGCAGCAGCCGGCCGGCGGCAATGTCGGCCTCCACATGCCAGCGTGCCAGCCGGGCGATGCCCGCCCCCGAGAGCGCCATCAGCCGCATCGCCTCGCCGTCGCTGACCAGCGTATTTCCGATGATCGACAGGGTGATCGGTTTGCCGGCCGCGTCGATAAAAGGCCAGCCCTCGAGGTGACGAACGAAACGGAAGCCCATCCGGTTGTGACGATCGAGGTCGGCGGGCGTCTTGGGCGTGCCACGCGCTTCGAGATACGATGGCGCCGCAACGACGACCACCCGGCTCTGCCCGAGCTTGCGCGCCACCAGCCGTGATTCGCCGAGCGGCCCGGCGCGGATGGCGACGTCAGCGCGCTCCTCCATCAGGTCGATGACATCGTCGGTCAACACCAGATCGACCGAGATTTCGGGGTAGCGCTCTAGGAAACGCGGCAAAAGCGGGATCAGCCGATGCTGCCCGAAAGGCACGTAGCTGTTGATCCGCAGCCGGCCACGCGGCGCGGCACCCGCCGCTGCCTCGCGCTCGGCCGCCGCCATGTCGGCCAGGACGCGCACGCCGCTGTCGAAGAACGCCGCCCCCTCCGGCGTCAGTTGCAGCTTGCGCGTCGAACGGCTGACCAGCCGCGTACCAAGCCGCGCCTCCAGCCGCGCGATCAGCTTGCTCACCGCCGACGGCGTCATCCGCAACGCGCGGGCAGCGGCTGAAAAGCTGCCCGCCTCGACGACGCGGACGAACACTTCGATCTCGCCGGAGCGATTGATGTCGGGCCTGGCCATTGGTGAATCTATTTCACAGACGATGTGCCCGATGCAAGGCTGGTTCACAGCACATCGCGGCACGATCTTCCGGATCGGGGCGTGGGAGGACACGGCGCCCGTCGTCAAAACTGGTCGTCATCGAAGTGGGAACCGCCATGCCCCTTGCTCTTTACGCTCTTGCCGCCGGTGCCTTTGGCATCGGCGTCACCGAATTCGTCATCATGGGCCTGCTGCTCGACGTCAGCACTGATCTCGGCGTCTCGATCTCGGCTTCCGGCCAGCTGATTTCCGGCTATGCGCTGGGCGTCGTCATCGGCGCGCCGCTGCTGACGATCGCGACCGGCCGTTGGCCGCGCAAGACCGTGCTTCTGGCGCTGATGGCGATCTTCACGCTGGGCAACCTCGCTTGTGCGCTTGCCCCAGACTACTGGACGCTGATGGGTGCGCGCGTACTGACCGCCTTCGCCCACGGCACCTTCTTCGGCGTCGGCTCGATCGTGGCGACCGGACTGGTGGCGCCCAACAAGAAAGCCTCGGCGATCGCCCTGATGTTCACCGGCCTGACCATCGCCAACATCCTCGGCGTGCCCTTCGGCACATGGCTCGGCCAAGCCTTCGGCTGGCGCGCGACCTTCTGGGCGGTGACCCTGGTCGGCATCGCCGCCTTTGCCATCATTCTGCTGCTGGTGCCGCGCAGCCGAACAGAGCCTGAGAAGAGCAATTTGCGCGCCGATCTCGCCTTGCTCGGCCGCACGCCGGTCCTGCTTGGCTTTGCTACCACCGTGCTTGGCTATGCCGGCGTCTTCGCCGTCTTCACCTACATCGCCCCGTTGCTGACCGAGATCACCGGTTTTGACGAGGCAGCGGTGTCGCCGATCCTGCTGGTCTTCGGCGGGGGGGGGCGCGAGCGAGCCCCCCCCACCGCCGGGGCGGGGCCGCCCCCGCGGGGGGTTGGGGGGGGGGGGGG